>NZ_BOLU01000038.1:0-13126 GCF_016861825.1 Lacticaseibacillus sp. 866-1
TTGTAGATAATCTTCCGTCTATACTTCGGGGTAAAGACAATGTGGTACTTGCACATCCACTTCGTATGAGCGAGTGAGTTTGCTTGGTTTGCCATATGTTTCTTCTCTCCTTTTCGATTATGTAGTATGGCCTTAAACATCCATATTCTAATCGACGAGGAGAGTTTTTCGTATAACTCATTTGACTCCACCCGCACAGCGGGTGGTTTTGAGCCTCGCGCGTCTCCGCGCGAGCCCGGCTAAAGCCTCTATAACAAAAACGGCCACCAGCGGTGACCGTTCTGCATTAATTTTCTGAATCGTCGTGATTAGCATCGGACGCGTCGCTTGGCTTGTCAGCATCCGCCGCACTACTTGGCGCAGCAGATGCAGATGAGACTGGAGCCTCACTAGCGTCACTGCCGTTGGTGATGTTTTCAGCACTCGCTGAAGCCTCAGGCGTCGCGGCGCTGCTTTCCGCACTGGCAGGCACTTCAGCGGCACTGCTGTCAGCAGCCGTCGAGGCACTAGCCACGGCGGCATCGGACTCGGCACTGGCAGAACTATCCGCTTGCTGCTTTGCCTTATCCTTTTGCTCCAAGGCCTTCTTGGCTTCCTCAAAGGTTGCCGCTTCCGCCTTTTCGCTTGGGAACTCGCTTTGGTCTTCAGGCATCTTGCCATCCTTGAACAAGGACAGAATCTGCTTTTCGTCCAACGTTTCGTACTTCAGCAAAGCGTCGGCAATCAGCTTGTGCTGGTCGCGGTGGCTCTCGATGATGTCGTGAGCACGCTGATGGTCTTCTTCAAGGATCCGGCGCACTTCGTCGTCGATCGCGGTTGCGGTCTGCTGCGAATATGGCGCGGACTGCCCGTATTGAGCGCCGACGAACGGCTGGCCGCCTTCACGCTCCAGGGTCACTGGCCCCAGGCGATCGGACATCCCATAAGTCGTGACCATGCTCCGGGCCAGCTGAGTGGCTTGCTCGAAGTCGTTTGAGGCGCCGGTCGCTTCGATACCGAAGATAATTTCTTCAGCCGCACGACCACCCATCAAACCAATGATCTGCTCGTTGAGATCCTTCTTGGTCAGCATGTACTGGTCTTCCTTCGGCAGGGTAATGGCGTAACCGCCAGCCCGACCGCGAGGAATGATCGTGACTTTGCGCACGACCCGCGAGTCAGAAAGCACCAGCCCAATCAGGGCGTGCCCGGCTTCGTGGTAGGCCGTGATCTCCCGATCTTTCGGGGCGATGACCTTGTTCTTCTTGGCGGGGCCGGCGATGACGCGATCTTCCGCTTCATCAATATCGCTGGCATCAATCTTGTCTTTGCTCCGGCGAGCGGCAACCAAGGCCGCTTCGTTCAGCACGTTTTCAAGATCGGCCCCAACAAACCCAGGGGTCTGCCGTGCCAACTCAGCCAGGTCAACATCGTCGGCCAAAGGCTTATTCTTTGCGTGAACTTTGAGAATTGCTTCACGGCCCTTAACGTCAGGCTGCCCAACCAGAATCTTCCGGTCAAACCGGCCTGGCCGCAGCAGCGCTGGATCAAGCACATCGGACCGGTTAGTCGCCGCGATGACAATGACGCCTTCGTTGCCTGTAAACCCGTCCATTTCAACCAACAACTGGTTTAAGGTCTGCTCACGTTCGTCGTGGCCACCGCCCATGCCGGCACCACGCTGGCGGCCGACCGCATCAATTTCATCGATAAAGATGATCGACGGTGCGCTCTTTTTGGCCTGATCAAACAGGTCACGCACACGCGAAGCCCCGACCCCGACGAACATTTCAACGAAGTCAGAGCCGGAAATTGAGAAGAACGGCACCCCGGCTTCACCGGCAACCGCCTTGGCCAGCAGCGTTTTACCAGTACCCGGAGGGCCCTCCAGCAGCACCCCGGCTGGGATGCGAGCACCCAACTTGGAGAACTTGTGCGGATCTTTCAGGAACTCAACGACTTCGACCAGTTCCTGCTTTTCTTCTTCCTCACCGGCAACATCGGAGAAGCGGACCTTGTTGGCCTTCTTATCCGCCGGCTTTGCTTTGGACTTGCCGAAATTCATCACTCGGCCGTTGCCGCCGCCTTGACCAGACTGGTTCATCATCATGTAGAAGAACACCATGAAAATGACCAGTGGCAGCACCGTAATCAGCAGGGTCACCCAAACGCTGGAAGAACTTTCCTCCTGTGTGGTGATGGCGACATCGTTTTTGTCAGCCGCCTTGGTGATCGTCTGCATGTAGGTGTTGTTCGTCGGCACGTAAGACGAGAAGTGGGAAGTCGTGCTTGAGGTGGCGCCCATCAGGCCAAGCCCGGTCTGATCGTTCGCGACCTTCTTCGCGTTTTTGTATTCCCCTGTGACTTTATAGACACCGCCACTTGGCTGGATCGAGAAGGACTTGATCTTGTCCTTCTGCAGCTCTGAGATGAACTGACTTGAGCTCAACTCCTGGGTCGTGCTGCCGCTATTGCCGCGCAGGTACCATGCGAACACGGTGACCAGAACGACAAAAAGAACCACATAGGTCAGCGTGCTGCCAAATAGCCCATTTTGTTTTTTCTTCATGCATAACCTCCAGCAACGTAGTGGATAATAAACTTATAGTAACATGATACACCATGGCTGTGCTCAGCCTCAGTTTTGGTAGATCTCCGGCTTGAGCACGCCGATGTAAGGCAAATTGCGATAACGCTCTGCGTAGTCCAGGCCGTAGCCGACCACGAATTCGTTAGGCACCTGAGTGCCCACGTAGTCCGCCTCGACCGTCTTGATGCGCCGGTCAGGCTTATCCATTAGGGTGCAAACCTTGATGGATTTAGCATCGCGGGTCTTGAAGATCTTGATCAAGTAAGACAGGGTCCGGCCAGTGTCGACAATGTCCTCGACGATCAGCACGTCGCGACCAGCCACGCTGGTGTCAAGATCCTTGATGACCTTGACTTCACCGGAGCTTTCAGTCGCGTTGCCGTAACTGGAAACGTCCATGAAATCCAGCTCGACGTATTCGTCCAGCTCGCGGACCAGGTCGGTCATGAACATGATCGCCCCTTTTAAGATGCAGACGACCAGCGGGTTCTTGCCGGCGTAATCGCGAGAGATCTCACCGGCCAGCCGCTTGATGATCGCATCGATATCCTGTTTTGAGTAAAGCACCTTCAGTATGTCGTCATTCATGCGCTGCCTCATCCTTTGTGTCTGATTTCATTGCCAATACTGTTTGCAGTATATCAGTTTGAGAACCAGCAAACAATTGACGCGGCGCAATTCCTTCGACCCAAATCACTTGGTCCGCGGCCACTGCCACCAGCCGGCGACCGCGCTCCGGCTGCGGAATTTTTTGATTGATAAAAAATCGGCGCAGCAGCTGATGCTGCCCATTGGCCAGCTGAACTTCATCATGCGGCTGGCGGGTGCGAATAACTACCGGAGCGGGTGCCGCCGCCAAGAACGTAGCGCCGGAAGGGAGCTTGGTGAACCGGCCAAATTGCCGCGGCCCAACTGGCACCCACCGGTTTAATTCGGTGAGTAAAACCGGCGCTGGCGCTGGCGCCGACGTCACCACGCTGAGCTGGCCATAAGCGGCGACCAGCGTGCGGCCTGAGCTCACAGCAAATTGCTTGGCGCCTTGGCCAGCCGCCAACGCCATCAGCACCTGAGCCGCCACCGCTGGCTTAACGACCAGATGCAGCCGCGCCAAGACGGCGTTCAACAGCAGCTGCTGCACCGCCGCGGACTCGCTCAGGTACGGCCGCCAATCAAGCGGCAAGGTCAACGGCTTCGGCAGCATCAACGCCACTTGACGGTTGGCCAGCATTAAAGTCGCCTCAAGGGCCTGGGCGAACGTCCCGGCGTGCGCCAGCGCCCCAGCGTTGACCGCCTTGAGCGCCGGCACCGCGTCGCGTCTTAGCCGGTTGCGGGCGTACTGGACGTCCTGATTGCTTTCGTCTTCGCTGTAGGCCAGGTGCGCATGACTCGCATACGCCATGAGATCCGCTTTAGGCACGCCAAGCAGCGGGCGAATCAGGCGCAGAGACCCCCACTTTTGATCGGCCGCGATTCCGGTCATTGAAGCCACCCGGCCGCTCCTGGCCAACCGAAACAGGAGCGTTTCCAGCTGGTCGTCGGCGTGGTGCGCGGTCATCAGGACGCTGGCGTGAGCCTGCTCGGCCGCGGCCTGCAAGAACGCGTACCGCGCTTTGCGGGCGGCGGCTTCCAGGCTGTGCTGAGGATGCGCTTGGCGCGGCCAGCTGCCGGTGATCACTGGCAGCTGGAGCGCCGCCGCCGCTTGGACCACCTGGGCTTGCTCCGCCGCACTCGTGGGCCTGAGCTGATGGTCAAACGTCGCCACGGTCACGTTCAGCTGACCCTTCGGCAAGGTGCTTAGCAGGTGCATCAGCACCGTCGAATCAACGCCGCCTGACACGGCCAGGACCACGCGCTGGCCGATCGGCAAATGAAATGGGGCGAGCAATTGCGCTGCTGACCGCATAATGGGCTCCTTTCCGCATGCAATCCAGCCTAGCATACGAACCCGCGTGCTTCGTCATACTAAAGGCTGATTTCTGACAACGTGTCACATCACCGGCAAAAAAAGGGCCGAGGCCATTGCCTCGGCTTGGGCTTAACTGCGCCGGCCGCCACGGCCGCCGCGCTTGCCCTCGGTGTTATGCCGCAGGTCGCTTAGCCGTGACTCACTTTCCTTGAGAAATCCGGACATCATGGCATCAAAGTCGTCTTTCGGCGCTTCTTTGCTGCTATGGCCAAAGCTGCGCGCGCCGCCGTTGTGGGGACGTGGGCCGTTAAAGCTGCGTTCGCCATGACTTTCGGTGTGCGGCGCGTGGCTGAAGTGACCGCCATGGGCACTGGCCGCATGAGCCTCTGCCGGCTGATCGCTGGCTTTGCGAATGGACAGCCCAATTTTGCCGTCCTTGATGGCTGTCACTTTCACCGTGACTTCATCACCGACGCTGAGCACGTCGTGGATATCCTTAACATAGGCGTCTGAAATTTCGCTGATGTGCACCAGCCCGGTCGCACCGGACCCGAGGTCGACAAACGCGCCAAAATTCGTGATTCCTGTGACCTTACCTGTTAACTTTTCGCCAACTTCAATCGCCATATAAAAAGATGTCCTCCTGAATGATTTGTGACTCTAAGTATACCACGCAAAAACCGCCACGCAACAAACGAACTCGCGGTTACTTGGAGTTCTGCGTGTCGGTTTGAACGGACGGGAGTGAGAAAACGACTTCTCCCGGTTTAGACATGAGATAACGTTCTCGGACCAGTTTGCCTAGGTACTGCTCGTTGTTCAACTGGTCGATTTTGACCTTCAGCGATTGCTTCTCGGCCTTGGCCCTAGCCAAATCACTTTTCGCGGAAGCCACCGCTGTCGACTGGGTCTTGATGGCGTTGTTGGTCGATAGCAACTGGTAGCCGCCAACGCCTGAGATGATGACCAAGGCGGCGCCGAAGGTAATCAGTCTGCGTTTATGGACACGCAAAGAGCGGCTCGGTTGAGCCGGACGTTTGACTGTTTGCGTTGGCCGCAGCGGCCGAATGTTTGAAGCCATCAAAAACCCACCTTATCCTACTAATAGCTACAGTATAGCAAAGCCGTCGGCGTCAGTGCGTTACAGTTTAATAACTTTCTTTGTAACTTTCATCAACGACCGTGTACATCTCCCCGGCCTGCTCTTTTTTGGTCAGCTCGTTTAACACCGCCACCTTGACGGTCAGGGTCTTATTGCCAAACCCAATCACCAGGGTGTCGCCAATCGCCACGTCACTGCTGGACTTGGCCACTCGGCCGTTGATCGAGATCCGCCCCTTGTCGGCGATCTCCTTGGCGACGGTCCGCCGCTTGATGATGCGTGACACCTTCAAAAATTTATCTAATCGCATGTGTATCCTTCCCGAAGCGGTGCTGCCACCACTTCATAAACTTGCGTCCGTACGGAATCGCCAGAACCTCGCGCACCGTATACAAGTGAAAAATTGCCCCTAAGATCACGAACAACACGACGCCCAGCGGCACGGCAACGATGAACACCCACAGGGTTTCCACCCGGTTTTGCGGCTGCATGTGCACCGCCACCAGGTGGACCGCTTCGCTCATCGGGCCCACCACCAGCATCAGCCGCAGATTGAACCAACGCGGGTCAACGCCTTGCAGGCTGTGCGGCAGCTGAATGTAAAGCAGGACTGTGATCACCGTCAGGCTGAGCACCGTCGCCACCGCCGCCCCAAATGCCCCGTAACGGACGGTGAGAAACGGGTTGGCCAGCACCTTGACCACCAGCCCAGCCACCAGGCCGTAGCTGGTGTAGCGGAACCGGTTCAGGCTCTGCAACACCGCGTTGAAGGCGTTGATCAACGCCACCAGCACGATGCACAGCGTGTAAACACGCAGGGTCCCGGTCAGCACAGTGTCGCCGAACAACAGTCGGTTCACACTGGGCATCAAGGCAATCAGGCCCGCGGCAGCCGCCAGCGACAGCCCGAAGTTGAAGCGAATCAGTTGGCGTGCGGTTTGCTTGAACGCCGCCCAATGGCCGCGGGCGACCGACCGGCTGAGACTGGGCAGCAGCGTGGTCGACAACGACGTCGCCACGACCAGCCCCAGCTGAACCAGCGGCTGGCCGCGGTCGTAGACGCCCTTCAGCGCCCGCGCGGCCTCAGGCACCATCCCCTGCGCGATCAGCCCCCGCGTGACGGTGAACGAATCCACCAGCTGCAGCAGGATCAAAAGCGCCGAAAACAGTGCGATTGAGCCGCCCTCCTTGACAAAGCGGTCGAGCAGGTGCCCGTACTCGCGCCAGGGTGTCGGTTTAGCCCGTCTGCCGGCCGTCGCCTTCAAATACGCCGGCAAGACGATCAACGTCGCCCCCAGACCGCCGAAGAACGCGCCGGTCATCGCCCAGGTGGCCATTTTGTACGGACCCCAGGCGTGCTGCACCGCATACCAGGCGGCCAGCAGAATCACGCCGACGCGGATCAGCTGCTCAACGACCTGGCTGATCGCCGTTTTCGACATATCAAATGTCCCTTGAAAATAGCCACGGGCAGTTGACAGCACCGGCATCGTCAAAAACATTAATCCGACTGACCGGATGATTGGGGCCAGCCCGGCGTCGGCCATTGCGCGGGCAATCAGGTCCGCCCCCAGCTCCAGCACCGCAAACATCCCGAGCCCAATCCACGCCATGAGTACCAAGGCGCGGTGCGCGACTTCGGTTTGCGCAAGCGGGTCGCGCGCCTGGGCCACCTGCTTGGACACATACACGGGAAAGCCGGACAGCGCAAACGTCATGCCGATCCCGTACAGTGGGTAGATCTGCTGATAGGCGTAAAAGCCGGTATCGCCGACCATGTTCTGAAACGGCACCCGGTAAACAGCGCTCAGGATTTTGGCCACAAGCCCGCCAAGGCTCAGGATCCAGGCGCCGCGCATCACCTTGGACATCTTCTTAGTTGCCATCTTTGACCTCCCCGAACTGCTTGGCCAGCGCCTGCACAAATGCAGTCACCTCGCCCAGCCAGTCGAGCGTTGCCATGCCCTTCGGCACTAACAAGGTCACGACCAGCGGCCCATCGGCATTGACGCGCGCCTTCAAAGTCGTCTTGGCCAGCGCCGCAAAGAGTTTTTCGCCCTGCACCACGCTAGACGCCTTGGCGCTCAGCTGCACGCTGAGTCGCTCCGCGTCGCGAGTGATTTTTTCAACCTGCGCCGCATCCGCAAACCGCTTCAGGTGGGCCACTGCGAGCAAGTTGGCGACTGGCGCCGGGTAGTCGCCAAACCGGTCGATCAGATCATCTTGCAGCTCGCGCTCTTGCGCGTCACTGGCAGACTCACGAACCCGCTTGTACAGCTCGATTTTCTGTGCCGGGTCATTTACATAAGTATCCGGCAGGTAAGCCTCAATGTCCAAACTGAGCTCTGAATCCAGCTTGGCCTGTTTGCTTTTGCCCTGCTTGGCCGCGACGGCATCCTGCAACATTTGCGTGTACAGGTCGTAGCCGACCGCGTCGATGAAGCCGTGCTGCTGGCTGCCCAGCAGATTGCCGGCACCGCGGATCGACAGGTCGCGCATGGCAATCTTAAAGCCGGAGCCCAGGGCGGTGAAGTCCTTGATGGCACTCAGGCGCTTTTCCGCCTCTTCCGATAAGACACGATTTTGCCGGTACATGAAATAGGCGTAGGCAACGCGGCTAGAACGCCCGATCCGCCCGCGCAACTGATACAGCTGTGCTAAGCCGTAATGGTCGGCGTCCTCAATAATTAGTGTGTTGACGTTTGGCATATCCACGCCGGTTTCGATGATGGTGGTCGTGACCAGCACGTCAAAATCGCCGTGCACAAAGTCGTAGATGACATTTTCGAGCTGGCTTTCCGTCATCTGCCCGTGCGCGTACGTCACCGTTGCACCTGGCACCAGGGCTTCGACTTCGGCCACCGTGCGCTCGATATCCGCCACCTTGTTGTGCAGGTAAAACACTTGCCCGCCGCGCTCGAGCTCGCGTTCAATCGCCGACTTGATGGCCCCAGCATTTTGCTCCATGACAAAGGTTTGAATCGGGTAACGGTTAGTCGGCGGCGTTTCGATCACCGACAGATCCCGCACGCCAAGCATCGACATGTTCAGCGTCCGGGGGATCGGGGTGGCAGTCAGCGTCAGCACATCCACGTTCGCCTTC
This sequence comes from Lacticaseibacillus sp. 866-1, assembly GCF_016861825.1. Classification (NCBI taxonomy): domain Bacteria; kingdom Bacillati; phylum Bacillota; class Bacilli; order Lactobacillales; family Lactobacillaceae; genus Lacticaseibacillus; species Lacticaseibacillus sp. 866-1. Next base: position 8,681 of record NZ_BOLU01000038.1, read on the forward strand.
ATCGCCTTGAGCTTTTCCTTGTGCTTGACGCCAAAGCGCTGCTCTTCGTCGATGATGAGCAGGCCCAAATCATGGTAGTGCACGTCCTTGGACAACAGCCGGTGGGTGCCGACGACGATGTCCAGCTTGCCTGACGCCAGATCCGCCAGCGTTTTTTTTGCCTGTGCAGGGGTGCGAAAGCGCGACAGCATCCCCACTTCAACCGGAAAATCGGCGAAGCGGTCGAGCATGGTGTCGTAGTGCTGCTGAGCCAAGATTGTGGTGGGCACCAAAAAGGCGACCTGCTTACCGGCCTCGATGGCCTTAAAGGCGGCCCGCAGTGCCACTTCAGTCTTGCCGAAGCCGACATCCCCGACCAGCAAACGATCCATCGGCTGCGGTTTTTCCATGTCCTGCTTGATTTCCTTGGCCGAGCGCAGCTGGTCTTCGGTTTCCGGGTAAGGAAATTCGTCCTCAAACTGGTGCTGCAAGTCGTCGTCCGGCGGGAATGCGTAGCCGGGTTCGGCCTCACGCGCGGCGTAGAGTTTGATCAAATCGTCGGCGATGTCCTCGATCTTGGCGGCGACTTTCTTCTTGGTTTTCTGCCACTCGCTGCCGCCCAGCTTGTTGATGCGCGGCCGCTTGCCGTCCGCCGCCACGTACTTTTGAACCAGGTGCAGCTGACTGACCGGGATAAACAGCTTGTCCCCTTTTTGGTACAAGATCGTGATGTAATCCTGGTGGACGCCGTCGACTTCCAGTGTCTGCATGCCGACATACTCCCCGATCCCGTGGTTCACGTGCACCACGTAATCTCCTGGGTGTAAGTCGGTATAGGAGCGCAGTCGCTCGGCGTTGGCCAGGGTCTGGTGCCGGGCGCGGTGCTTCACCTTGGCGTTAAACAGCTCGTGTTCCGTCACCACCACCAGGTGCGCGGTCGGCAGCTCAAAGCCGTTGGCCAGCGTACCGGCCACGACCTGCTGCACCCCAGGCAAAAGCGCTTGGGGCTCTGAGATAACGGCATCGATGTCAAAATCGTGCAGCGTCTCGCTAAGCTTCTCCCGCCGCGCCTTTTCGGCCACGAGGTAAACGACCGTTTGCTTCTGCTTGCGCCAGCGGTCGGCCTCGGTTTTCAGCAGCGGCATCTGCGAGAAGAACTGTTGCACGTTGCGGGTCGCCACATTGGTCAGCGACTTCAGGCGAATGTTCCCCATCCCTTTTTGGAACAGGGACAAGTACAGATGCGTCCGGTGCTCGCCGCGGTCCAACTCCTGCAGGGTCACGGCCGCTGGCGCCTCTGCCAACTTGCCGCCTTCCTGCAGGCTGGCGTACCAGTCGGTGGTTTCCTGCAGCAGCGACACATCGGCGTCCGCCAGCTTGGTGTAATCGTCGTACACGACCAGCGCGTCTTTGGTTAAATAACTGCTCAGGCGCGATGGTTCTGGGTAAAGTGCAGGCATGTACAGTGCCAACGCATCGGGCCGCTCGCCGCGGCTCAGCTGGTCCGCCGCCTCAAGCAGTTCAGCGGTCAGTGCCTGCTTGGCTTCCTTTGTTTTGGCTTTGGCCTTGGCCTTGGTGCCTTGAGCCGCCAGCCGCGCCCCCGCCGCCTTCAGCGTTGCCGCTGAGGCAATCAGGTCCGTGGCCGGCGCGATGGTCACCTGCTTAAGGTTTTCAATGCTGCGCTGAGTTGCCATGTCAAAGCGGCGCAGCGAATCGACCGCCGTGTCAAACAGCTCGATGCGCACCGGGTCGTCCTGATTAAGTGGGTAAATGTCGATGATGCCGCCGCGGATCGCAAACTCCCCAGGGGCGGCCACCAAGTCGCTGCGCTGGTAGCCCATCGCGACCAGCTGACCGGCCAGCTTGGCCGGGTCGATGGCCGAATCCATGTCGAGTGTCAAGCTGGCCTGCTGCCAGGTCGATTGGGGCACCAGCTGACGCTTGAGGCCGGCGAGGCTCGTCACCACAATCCCCGGTTTGCCTTGCTGCAGCCAATTCAAGGTGTTGATGCGATCGTTGACAGTGTCTTTGGAGCTGACCGCAATTTCCGCGGCCAGCACGTCCTCAACCGGAAACGGCCACACCAAATCAGCTCCCAGCAGGCCGGTCAGGTCTGCCGTGAGCTCATCTGCGTGGTAGCGGTTATTTTCAATCACAAGCAGCTGCTTCTGGGTCTTTTTTAACGCGGCCGCCAAAAACAGCGTCTTCGCCGACCCATCCAGGCCCGTGACCAGGTGACGCCCAGCGTCGAGTCCTGGCCAAAGCGGGGCGAGTTCGGCGGTCTGCATCATCAACTCGATGAGATCCATGTTATCTCCTATCTAAACGTACTTTGGGGTGAGTATGCCACGCTGGCTGGCAAAACCCCAGCGGCGGCGTCCGGTTTAAGCCTTAATTATACTTGTTCATCAGCCGGTCAAAGCTCGTCCCGTGGACCCAGTCGTCGACGGCGAGCTGAAGCTTGTCCAGCCCGTTTAAGATCTCGACCTGGTCAGCCGGCGTGAACGGGGTCAGGACCCAATCCACGACCTTTTGCTTCTGCGGGTGCTGAATGCCGATCTTGGCGCGGTAAAAGTCCTGCGTCCCCAGCACATTGATGATCGACTTGATGCCGTTATGCCCGCCGGCTGAGCCTCTTTGCCGCAGGCGCAGGCGGCCCATCGCCATGTCCATGTCGTCTTGAATGATCAAGATCTCATCCTGCTGAAACTGGTAGAAGGCCTTGAGCTGGCCCACCGCGCGGCCGGAATCGTTCATGAACGTCTGCGGCTTGACCAGCAGGACCTTTTCACCGTCGACCCAGGCTGTGCCAGTGAGCGCGTTGAATTCCTGCTTGGCAATCGTCGTGTCATAGCGTTTAGCGAGCGCGTCCACGGCCATGAACCCGATATTGTGCTTGGTTTTAGCATACTGACTGCCTGGATTGCCCAGGCCTACGATCATTTTCAAAATTTTCCTCCTCGCCTGGCCGAAGCACGCAAAAAAGCGGGAGCTCCGCTTGCCAGGCCCGCTGTCTGTTTCTCATTATACCAGAGCTGCCAAGTCCGCACCGCACTATGCCCGTAAAATGAAACTGGGAGTGGAATGAAAACGCTTCATTTCAGTCAACGAATTTTACGTATTTTGGGCAGACCAACCCAGCCCGGACGCTGGTGAATAGTTTCACGATAGCGCGGTATGATGCCGCCGACGTGCATTTTGAGCGTTCCATTAAGGGACGATTAATTTTCTGGAAATCCGTGCATCAATGAGCGAGTGTGGTATACTTTAAACTGAATTGCACACTGTACACATGAAAGGATGATATCACCGTGGCAAACACAAAGAAAGATCACCAAAAAGTAATTCTTGTTGGTGATGGTGCCGTTGGTTCCAGTTACGCCTATGCAATGGTATTGCAGGGCATTGCCCAAGAAATTGGGATCGTTGATGTTGTTAAGAACAAGACTAAGGGTGACGCGATTGACTTAAGCAACGCGCTGCCATACACCCAGCCGAAGACCATTTACTCTGCTGAGTACAGCGACGCTAAAGACGCTGACCTTGTTGTTATCACCGCCGGCGCACCGCAAAAGCCAGGCGAGACTCGCCTTGACTTGGTTAACAAGAACCTGAAGATTTTGAAGTCCATCGTTGACCCAATCGTCGACAGCGGCTTCAACGGGATCTTCCTGGTGGCTGCTAACCCTGTTGACATTCTGACCTATGCGACCTGGAAGCTTTCCGGCTTCCCGAAGAACCGCGTTATCGGTTCAGGTACTTCCTTGGATACCGCACGTTTCCGTCAGTCGATCGCTGAGATGGTCGGCGTTGACGCCCGTTCGGTCCACGCTTACATCATGGGCGAACACGGTGACACCGAATTCCCTGTATGGAGCCACGCCAACATCGGTGGTATCAAGATTTCTGAATGGGTCAAGGAACACCCAGAAATCGATGAAAGCAAGCTGGTTGACATGTTCACTGATGTCCGCGACGCTGCTTACAAGATCATCGAACTGAAGGGCGCGACCTTCTACGGGATCGCCACTGCCCTGGCCCGGATCTCTCAGGCCATTCTGGACGATGAAAATGCCGTTCTGCCACTGTCCGTATACATGGACGGCCAGTACGGCCAGCACGATATCTTCATTGGTTCTCCTGCCGTGATCAACGCCAACGGGATTTCAAGCATTCTTGAAATTCCTTTGACCGACCACGAACAAGAATCCATGAACAAGAGTGCTTCTCAGCTGAAGAAGATCATCGACGACGCGTTCGCAAAGAACGACATCGAGACTCGTCAGTAATTCTGATTCGCATTCAAACGAAAGCGTCGCCTGCGGGTGGCGCTTTTTTTGGGCTCTTCGTCAAGTGAAGTTGAACATAATTTATGAGAGTATCTAGACCTTAATTGGTCTAGGTACTCTTTTTTTAAGCCGCCAGGTTGTGGGCTTTGGGGTTAAACCAGACACGCTCAAGGAAAAT
>NZ_BOLU01000039.1:0-12786 GCF_016861825.1 Lacticaseibacillus sp. 866-1
TTATCTCAAAGGTAAAAGTGCACTCATGATGTTTGATAAACATGCGAATCTCAAGTACAAGTTTGGCAATCGCCACTTTTGGGCGGAGGGTTACTATGTGAGCACGGTGGGGCTTAACGCTGAGACCGTAGCCAAGTATATTCGAGACCAAGAGAAGAGTGATATTGCGCTCGATAAGTTGAGTGTGCGTGAGTATGAGGATCCGTTCAGAAGCAATCACGCACCAGTGAAGAAGTAGCCATGAAGTAGATGAGCCTCTTCCAGAGGCGGTTAAAGTGGCAATCGCAGTAGGCCTCGAACGAAGTGAGGCCAGCGCCTTGAGACGCAGCCAGCAACAGGGGCTTATAGCCCCAGAGAAAACCACCCGTTCGACGGGTGGTTTTTATTTCTGCATTCAAAGCCGTCAAAATCAGGTCGCTCAGGGCCAAAACTTCTTGGCGGGTAATGTTTGCTATAATGAAGGACGAAACGGAGGCTGACTCATGGCAAAGAAAATCGGTGTGTTCATCACTGGCGGAATCGCCGCATACAAAACGCCTAACCTGGTACGCCTTCTGATCAAGGCGGGCTTTGAGGTGCGCGTGGCGGTGACGCCCGCAGCGACAAACTTCGTGACCGTGCAAAGCCTGGCAACCGTCAGCAAGCATGCTGTGTTGACCGATGACGCCGAGTTTGCGGCGCCCGAACACGTGGCCCACGTCGAGCTTGCGCGCTGGATGGATCTGGCGCTGGTGGTGCCGGCGACGGCCAACACGCTGGCCAAAATGGCTGCGGGCATGGCGGATAACGTCGTGACGACCACTTTGCTGGCCTTTTCCGGGCTGAAGCTCGTGGTCCCGGCCATGAATGACCAAATGTGGGCCAATCCCCAAACCCAGGCCAACGTGGCGCACTTGCAGGACATGGGCGTTCAGGTCCTGCCGCCTGCGACCGGCTTTTTGGCCGAGGGTTACACCGGCCAAGGCCGCATGCCCGATGAAGCGGTGATCACAATGTTTGCGGCACTTGCCACCAGCGACCAATACTTGCGCGGGGTCAAGGTGCTGGTCACCGCCGGCGGCACGCGCGAGCGCCTGGACCCGGTACGGTACCTGACCAATGATTCCTCAGGAAAAATGGGCACGGCCCTGGCGAACGCGGCGGCTGCGGCTGGCGCAAAGGTGACGTTGATCACGACTGCACACCAGGTGACGCTGCCGGCAGTCGAGGTGGAAAAAGTTGACACCGCCGAGCAGATGAATGCCGAAGTTCAGGCCCGCTTTGCCCAGACGGATATTGTGCTGATGGCGGCGGCAGTGGCGGATTATCGGCCGCGTGAGGTCGCCTCAAGCAAGCTGAAGAAAACTGGCGAGCAAGGCCTGACGCTGGATCTGGTGCAAAATCCCGATATTCTGGCGGCGCTGGGGGCCAGCAAAACGCACCAGTTCGTCGCCGGCTTTGCGGCCGAAACGAATGACTTGCTGAAAAATGCCCAGGCCAAGCTGGCGCGCAAGCGGGCGGACATGCTGATCGCCAACCGCGTCGGCAACGGCCTAGGCTTCAACCGCGACGATAATGTCGTCACGCTGCTTCAGCCGGGCCAGGCGCCGATTGAGTTGGCCCAGGGCCCGAAGCTTGAACTGGCGCAGCAGATCTTGCGCCGGATTCAGGAGGTGCGGGCATGACCGTTGCAAAAGTGATTGTCGACGTGCCGACCATGCAAACGGATCGGCCGTTTGATTATGCCATTCCGCAGGCGCTTGAAGCGCGAATCCAGCCGGGGATGCGCGTTTGGGTTCAGTTCGGCCAAGGCAAGCGTGAAGTTTCCGGCATGGTGGTGGCACTGGCCGATCATGCGGACTTTGAAGGTGAACTGAAGCCCATCATCGCCGCGCTTGATTACGCGCCGGTCATGAACGAAGAGACCCTGGCGCTGTCCCACTGGCTGGCCCAAACGACTTATGCCTTTTGGATCACCTGTATTCAAACGATGCTGCCGGCGATGCTGAAAGTCGACACCATCAAAAGTGTCACCTTGGGCAGCCAGCCCACAGCCGAGGCCAAGGCGCTTTTGGGCGATCAGGACCACTTGGTGCTGGACAGCCACACGCCTGCCGAAGTGTCGGCCCAGGTGATGCGGCTGATCGACCAAGACGCGTTGACGCTGCAGTATGCCCGCAAGGATCGCGCCAAGGTCAAAACAGAGCAGGTCGTGGTGCCACTGAAAACCGCCGCCGAATATGCCACCCTGCGTGAAGGGGTGCGGGCCAACGCGACCAAGCAGCTGCAGCTGATCACCGCGCTGAGGACGTGGGTCAATGCCGGCAGTCAGCCGGTGCTCGCTGAAGCTGTCAAGCGCGGTGAGGTCGACCGGACCGCGGTGCACGCAGCCGCCAAAAAGGGCTGGCTGCGTCTGGATACCCGCGAGGTGTACCGTGCGCCTTACGACGACTTGGACCACGGCGAGCGCACGCAGCCGCTGACGCTGACTGCCGACCAAAGCAAGGTGGTCGGCGCCGTTGATACTGCAGTGCGGCAAAAGGCCCCCAAGACTTTTCTGCTTGAAGGGGTCACCGGCTCAGGCAAAACTGAGGTGTACCTGCAGGTGATCGCCGAAGCGCTCAAGGAAGGGCGCAACGCCATGATGCTGGTGCCTGAAATCGCGCTGACGCCGCAGATGGTGCACCGCGTCAAGGGCCGCTTTGGCCGCGAAGTTGCCGTCATGCACTCGGGCCTGTCTGAGGGCGAAAAGTTTGACGAGTGGCGCCGCATTCAGCGCGGCGAGGCGCAAGTGGTCGTCGGCGCGCGCTCGGCGGCCTTCGCGCCACTGACCAACATCGGCGTGTTCATCATCGACGAGGAGCACGAAACTTCCTACAAGCAGGACGACGCGCCGCGCTATCACGCCCGCGATGTGGTGCTGCACCGCGCCCAGACTTTCGGGGCCCCGGTGATTCTGGGATCCGCGACCCCGAGCTTGGAGTCGCGCGCCCGGGCGGAAAAAGGGGTGTACACGCTGCTGCGCCTGCCGTCGCGCATCAACCGCCAGCCGCTGCCGCAGGTCCACATTGTGGATATGCGCGAGGCCTACAAGCAAGGCGGCAAGGACGATTTTTCCAAAGTCTTGCTGGACGCCTTGCAGCTGCGGCTGGACCGCCACGAGCAAAGCGTGCTGCTGCTGAACAAGCGCGGCTTTTCCAGCTTTGTGATGTGCCGCGAGTGCGGCTACCGGGTGCAGTGTCCGAACTGCGACATCAGCCTGACGCTGCACATGGACACCCACACGCTGCGCTGCCACTACTGCGGCCACGAGGAAGCCATTCCGACCGTCTGCCCGAGCTGCGGGTCGCGCAAGATTCGCTACTACGGCACCGGCACCGAAAAGGTTGAAGCCAGCCTCCACCAGCTGCTGCCAAACGCGCGCGTGCTGCGCATGGACGTTGACACCACGCGGCGCAAGGGCGGCCACGAGAAAATCCTGGCGGCGTTTGGGGCGCACGAGGCAGACATTCTGCTCGGCACCCAGATGATCGCCAAGGGGCTGGACTTCCCCGACGTCACCCTGGTCGGGGTGATCAATGCCGACACCGGGCTGGGGATGCCTGATTTTCGCGCCAGCGAGCGCACCTTTGACCTGTTGACGCAGGTGTCAGGCCGCGCCGGTCGGGCCGAAAAACCCGGCGAGGTCTTCATTCAGACCTTCAACCCGGATCATTACGCGATTCAGTACGCGCAGGCGCAAAACTACGAAGGCTTCTTCCGCCAGGAGATGGCGATTCGCCACCGCGGCGACTACCCGCCGTACTACTTCACCACGAAGGTGACCGTCAGCCATCAGCAAGAGGAAGCGGCAGCCAAGCTGATTTACCAGCTGGCCAAGCAGCTGACCGACAGTTTATCACCTTCTGCGATGCTGCTGGGGCCAACCCCGGGTCCAATCGCCCGGCTCAAGAATCGTTACATTTATCAGCTGGTGATCAAGTACAAAAGGGAGCCGCGGCTCGACCAGACGTTGACGAAGATTCTGGATGACACCCAGGTCGGAACGCGCAACGGGTATTTTGTCGGCATCGACAAGGAACCTCTGACATTCATTTAAGGAGAGCATATGACTAGTGTAATTTTTATGGGCACGCCGCAGTTCGCGGTGCCAATCTTAGAAGCCGTCGCCAAGGAGTATGACGTGCTGGCGGTGGTCACGCAGCCGGACCGGCCGGTGGGGCGCAGGCAGAAGCTGACCCAGTCGCCGGTGAAGCAGGCGGCGCTGAAGCTGGGCGTGAAGGTGCTGCAGCCGGAAAAACTTAGCGGCAGTCCCGAGCTGGCCGAGGCCATCGAATTGGCGCCAGATTTGATCATCACCGCGGCGTACGGCCAGTTCTTGCCGACCAAGTTCCTGAACGCGGCCAAAATCACGGCCGTCAACGTGCACGGGTCGCTGCTGCCGAAGTACCGCGGTGGCGCCCCGATCCAGTACAGCATCATTAACGGCGACCAAGAAACCGGCGTCACGCTGATTCAGATGGTCAAGAAAATGGACGCCGGCGGCATGTGGGCGCAGGCCGCCATTCCGCTGACGCGCGCCGACGACACGGGCACCGTGTTTGACAAGCTCAGCCTGGTGGGCCGCGACCTCTTGATGAAAAAGCTCCCGGACATCATCGCCGGCGAAGCCCCAACGCCGCAGGACGAAAAGCTGGTCACGTTCTCGCCGACCATCAGCAAGGACCAGGAGCACCTGGACATCACGCTGCCGGCGGAGAAGCTCGACAACTGGGTCCGCGGACTGCGGCCGGAAATCGGCGGCTGGGTGACTCTGCTGGGCGAGCGCGTCAAGCTCTGGGCCATCACGCCCCTTGACGGGACCACTGAGGCCAAGCCCGGCACCGTGGTTGAGCGCAGCAAAAAGCGCCTGGTCGTCGCCGCGGGCGCTGGCACCACGTTTGCCATCAACACGCTTCAGCCGGCAGGCAAGGGCCAGCAGCCCATCGCCGCGTTTTTGAACGGAGCTGGTCGCAGCATTCAAGAAGGAGACCAAATCATTGCCGAAAACTGATCCGCGCACCGTCGCCGTTAACATCCTGACCCGCGTCACCACCAAGGGCAGCTACGCCAACTTGGCGCTGGACGCCCAGCTGAAGAAAAGTGACCTCAGCGAGCGCGATGCGGCGCTCACGACCAACATCGTTTACGGGGTCATTCAGCATGGCATCACGCTGGATTACTACCTCAAGCCCTTTGTGCGCGATCGCAAGCTTGACCCGTGGGTGCACGTGCTGCTGCAAACTGCCGTGTACCAGCTGGTGTACCTGGACCGCATTCCGGCCCGGGCGATTTTCAACGAGTCGACCAAGATCGCCAAGAAAATGGGCAACCTGGGCATCGGCCAGTACGTGACGGCAATTCTGCGCAACTTGCAGCGCAGCGAGGTGCCCGACTTGACGAAAATTCGGCCGGCAACTAAGCGGCTGTCGATCACGTACAGTGTCCCGGAATGGCTCGTGGCAAAACTCAGCGACCAGCTGGGCGTTGAGAAAGCCGAGTCGATCCTCAAAACCATCAACGAACCGGCCGGCGCCTCGCTGCGGGTCAACACCACCAAAGCCACCCCGGCAGAAGTGACCGCCGAACTTGAACCCGAGTTCCCCAGCATTCGCGAAAGCGCGCTGACGCCGGTGGGCCTAGTCGCAGACGGCGGCCACCTCGCCGGCACGCGCGCGTTTGAAGAGGGGCGCTACACCATCCAGGACGAAAGCTCGATGCTGGTTGCGCCGAGCCTCGCCGTGCAGCCAAGCAGCCGGGTGCTGGACGCCTGCGCGGCGCCGGGCGGCAAAACCACTCACATCGCGCAGTACCTGGATCCCACACAAGGCGGGGAAGTCGTCGCGCTCGACCTGCACCCGCACAAGGTGCGTCTGATCGAGGACAACGCCAAGCGCCTGGGGCTGGAAGACCGCGTGCACGCCGCGCAAATGGACGCCCGCGAAGCCAGCGACCAGTTTGACCCCGAGAGTTTTGACCGGATCCTGGTTGATGCGCCGTGCTCGGGCCTGGGCCTGCTGCGCCGCAAGCCGGAGATCCGCTACACCAAGCAGCCGCAAGACCTGGTGAACCTGCCGAAGATCCAGCTGGCGATCCTGAACGCGGTCGCACCTTTACTAAAAGTGAATGGACGCCTGACCTACAGTACGTGTACCATGGTAACAGAGGAAAACCAGGGCGTGGTGGCCAGCTTCCTAGCTGCCCACCCCGAGTTTGTGCAGGTGCCGGTCCCAGTCGACCGGCCGCTTGACCGGGCGCACAATGCGCCGGCCCTGCAGCTTTTTCCCGACGATTACGGCACGGACGGCTTTTTCATCGCCAGCTTCGTGCGAAAGTAGGACGAACGAATGGAATACACCTATCGGACAGACATCGGCCGTAAACGGCCAAATAATCAGGACTACGTTGGCCTGTTCGCCAATACGTCAGGCGTGACGCTGGCGATCGTCGCCGACGGCATGGGCGGCCACCAAGGCGGGGATGTCGCCTCGGAAATGGCCGTGTCGCACCTCGGCCACGCCTTTGAAGCGACGCAGAACACCGACGTTGAGAAAATCGTGCGGTGGCTGATTTTTGAGCTGCAGCAGGAGAATTCGATGATCCTGGAAAAGGCGCAGCACTATGCTGACCTCACGGGGATGGGCACGACGCTGGTCGCCGTGATTATCTCCGGCTCGCGCTTCGTGGTCGCCAACATTGGCGACTCACGGGCGTATTTGTATCGCAACGATCACCTCATTCAGATCACCGAGGACCACTCGCTGGTCAACGAGCTGGTGCGCCGCGGCGAGCTGACGCGCGAGGAAGCGGAGAAGTTCCCGCAGCGCAACGTCATCACGCGCAGCCTCGGTGTGTCCGAGGACGTCGACGCCGATGTCACGATTTATGACATGGAGTATGATGACTATCTGCTGCTGTGCTCCGACGGCTTGACCAAGCAGGTCGAAGACGATGAAATCGCGAAGGTCATCGGCTCCAAGCAGCCCTTGGGCGCCAAAGCCCAGCGGCTGATCGATATGGCCAACGAGGCCGGCGGGCCGGATAATATCTCGGCGCTGATCATTCACCAGGATTGGAGGGAGCAGCGATGATCGAACCTGGTTATATTTTGAACGAGCGCTATAAGCTGCTCAAAACCCTTGGCGAAGGGGGTATGGCCAACGTCTATTTGGCGCATGACCTGATCTTGGACCGCGACGTCGCGGTCAAAGTGTTGCGCCTTGATCTGCAAAATGATCCCGACACCAAGCGCCGCTTTCAGCGCGAGGCCATGGCGACGACTGAGCTGGTCCACCCGAACATCGTGTCAATCTACGACGTGGGGGAAAGCAATGACCAGCAGTACCTGGTCATGGAATACGTCCGCGGCTCCGACCTGAAAAAGTACATCGTCGAGCATTTTCCCATCCCGTACCAGCGGGTGATCGACATCATGGAACAGATCCTGGCCGGCATTCAGGTGGCGCATGATCACAACATCATTCACCGCGACCTGAAGCCGCAAAACATCATGATCGACCAGGACGGCAACGCGAAAATCACCGACTTTGGGATCGCCGTCGCGCTGTCCGACAATTCGATGACGCAAACCAACTCGCTGCTGGGCTCGGTGCATTACCTGAGTCCGGAGCAGGCCCGCGGCAGCATGCCGACGCGGCAAAGCGACATCTACGCGCTGGGGATCATTTTATTTGAGATGCTCACCGGGACGGTGCCGTTTGAAGGCGACTCCGCGGTGTCCATTGCGCTCAAGCACTTCCAAGAGGACATGCCAAGCGTGCGCGAGTTCGATCCGCGGATCCCGCAGGCCTTGGAGAACGTGGTCTTAAAGGCCACGGCCAAGGACCCGGCCAACCGTTACACGTCTGCGGACGCCATGGCGGCAGACCTGAAGACCTCGCTGTCATCAGCTCGCGCGCACGAGGAGAAGTTTGTCCCGGACGCGACGGACCTTGATGAAACCAAGGTCATGCCGATGGTCGGCTCAAGTTCATCCGCCCAGCCAGTCCAGGCGGCCACCACGACGCCATCGTCGCAGGCTGCGGCCAAGTCGGCGGACGAACCTAAGCAGCGCCCGAAGAAAACCGCCAAGCACGGTTGGAAGAAATACTGGCCGTTTGTGCTGGCCGGCGTCATCGTGGCCGCCATCATCTTGTTTGTCGTCCTGTCGCTGACCGGCGGCAGTAAGGAGGCCACCGTTCCTGAGTTGACCGGGATGAGCCGCACCCAGGCCGAAAGTGCCTTGGAGGCGGCCGACCTGGTGCTGGGCCAAGAAAGCAAGCAGGCTTCCAGCAAGGTCGCAAAGGATAAGGTCATTAAATCGGACCCGAACGCCGGCAGCAGTGTGAAGTCTGGCAGCACGGTCGACATCATCGTCAGTTCCGGAGACAAGAAGTACAAGCTCGGCGATTACGTCGGCGACCAGTATTCGACCATTAAAAAGCGGCTGGAAAAGGCTGGCTTTACGGTCAAGCGCAAACGCCGCGCCAGCAATGAGATTCCTGCCGGGGAGATCATGGCGCAGAGCCTGGATCCCGGCATCAGTGTCGTCCCGGACGGCAAGACCATCACGTTGACGGTTTCAAGCGGGTCCGCGACCGTCGCCATGCCTGATTTTTCCGGGCAAAGCGAGGGGCAAGTGAGCGCCTGGGCCACCGCGCATGGGATGACCCTTAAGATCAACACCGCCTACAACGACAGTGTGGCTTCCGGACAGCTGATCAGTCAGGATCCGCAGGCAGGCAGCGACTTACAGCGCGGGGATTCAATCAGTGTGACCTTCTCGAAGGGCCAAGACCCGGCCAGCGCTTCCAGTTCCTCAAGCGCTGAGACCCAGTCGGCGACCCGGACAGTTCAGCTTGAATACATGCCGGCCGCCAGCAGCTCGTCTGCCAGTGGGGCCAGCGGCAATGCGGCCAATCAGATCACCATTTACCTGCAGGACAGCACCCACAGCCTGAGCAGTGTCTATAAGACGATGACCATCACGGCCAACCAGACCATCACGCTGAACTTCACGCTGAAAAATGGTCAAACTGGCGCCTACCGCATTGAAAACAACGGCAGCGTCGTGCAATCGGAGGATAATATCAGTGGCGACTAACGAAAAAACGGGTCGCATCATCCGGCAAGTCAGCGGCTTTTACGACATCGCCGTTGACGGGACCGTGTATCGTACGCGCGGGCGGGGCAATCTGCGCAACCAAAAAATTTCCCCGCTGGTCGGGGACTTTGCTGAGTTCGCCCCTGGCGTCGGCACTGACGACGAAGGGTATTTGCTGCGGCTTAAGCCCCGAATGAACGCGCTGGTGCGCCCGCCGGTGGCCAACATTGACCAGGCGATTCTGGTCGTCGCCGCAGCCGAGCCCGACTTCTCGCTGAATCTGCTCGACCGCTTTCTGGTTTACCTGGAAGGCAAGCAGATCCATGCCGAAATTTACCTGACCAAAACCGACCTGGTGCCCGCCGCGCGGCTGGCCGAGATCCAAGACGCGCTTTCGAGTTACGAGCAGATTGGCTACGCGACCTTCGCCAGTGTGCCGCCATTTTCACCAGCCACGCTGGAAAAAGTGCGGGCGTCGTTCAAGGACAAGCTCACCATTTTCACCGGCCAAACCGGGGCGGGCAAGTCGACGCTGATCAACCACCTGGTGCCGGGGCTGACGCTGGCGACCGGGGAAATCTCCAAGGCGCTCAATCGCGGCAAGCACACGACCCGCACCACCGAGCTGTTCCTCGCAGAAGGCGGCCTGGTCGCCGACACGCCAGGATTCTCGTCACTCGGGCTGCTCGATGTCACCCTGGACGACCTGCGCGATCGCTTCCCGGAGTTCGTCCAGGTGGCGGATCAGTGCAAGTTCCGCTCCTGCCAGCACGACAAGGAGCCGGGCTGTGCGGTGAAGGCCGCCGTTGAAGCGGGGACGATCATGCAAAGCCGCTACGACGATTACATGCAGTTTCGGGCTGAGCTTCAAGGCAAGCGGCCGACTTATCAGAAGAACTAGAAAGGAAGTATTGGCGATGAAAATTGCCCCTTCAATTTTGAGTGCAGACTTTGCCAACATGGCGCGCGACATTCGCACCGTTCAGGAAGGCGGCGCGGATATGATCCACGTTGACGTGATGGACGGGCATTTTGTGCCGAATCTGACCTTTGGGCCGGGGATGGTCGCCGCCATTCGGCCGGTCACGTCGCTGCCGCTGGACGTGCACATGATGGTCGATGACCCGGAGCAGTGGATCCCGGCGTTTGCCAAGGCCGGCGCCGACACCATGCTGATCCACGTCGAGGCCACGCCGCACATCTACCGGGCGATGCAGCTGATCAAAGACCACGGCGTCAAGGCCGGAGTCGTCTTGAACCCAGGCACGAGTCTGGCCGCGATCGAGGAAGTGCTGCCCATCGTGGATCAGGTGCTGATCATGACGGTCAACCCGGGCTTCGGCGGTCAGGCCTTCCTGCCAGCCATGGCGGACAAGGTCGCCCGGCTGGCCAAAATGCGGGCCGCGCGCGACTGGCACTTCGCTATTGAAGTCGACGGCGGGATTTCTGATCAGACTATCGCCAGCGTCGCCAAAGCCGGGGCCGACATCTGCGTTGCAGGCTCTTACGTCTACGCGGAAGGCGACTCACCGGCTCAGCAGATCAACAAACTCCGGGTGGCCGCGCAATGACCCAGTTCAACTTGATGGTCGGCGGACCGGTCGGCCTGCTGCCGGAGCACTGGCAGCAGCTCGCTGGCACCTGGGTCGGCGTGGACCGCGGCACGCTGCACCTGCTTCAGGCCGGCATCACGCCGCAGTTTGCGGTCGGGGACTTTGACTCGCTGACAGCGGCGGAGTTCGCCCAGGTCAAGCAGGCGGTCAAACAGCTGCACACGGCAAAGCCCGAAAAAGATGAAACCGACACCGAGATGGCGGTGCGCCTGGCATTTGAGGCCGGCGCGGACCGCGTGAGGCTGATTGGGGCCAGCGGCGGACGCATCGATCACTTCCTGTCCAATCTCTTTCTGCCGACGCAGCTGCGTTTTCAGCAGTGGACCGAGCAGATCGAGATGCTGGATGGGCAAAACTGGGTGCAGTTTTTCCTCAGCGGCACCCATACCCTGAAAGCCCAGCCGGCGTATCGGTACCTGGGCATCGTACCGCTGACTGCAGTGGCCAAGCTGACCATCCAAGGCGCCAAGTATCCACTCAAGGACTGGTCCAGCATGACGCCGTTCTCCTGGGCGTCGAACGAGTTTGTCGGCGAAACGCCAGTGACAATCAGCTGGGAGTCCGGCATTGTCGCCGTCGTTTACAGCCGCGACCGCATCGGCCAGCAGCACGACAACTGAGCGGTGACACGTATTCAATCATTATTTTAATTGAATGGGCGAACTGCTATACTGATAGGAAATACCGTTAGGGTAGATGGAGGATTGGCATGGGGGCTATTATCCACTTTTTTCAAGTGCCGCTTTATCGTGAACTGAGTGTGGTGGCACTTATTCTGCTACTGATCGTGGTGTACTACTTCCGGTACGTCCACTTCGCAAAGCTGCCGGATTCTCGGCTGCACCGCCGCTGGCTGGATAAGCTGATCAGCGGCACGCGGCGAGTGATGATCGTCATGGTCCTGGCGCTGGTCGCGCTGGTCGTTTACGACCGCGTCGTCATGCCGCGCCTCAGTGCCGCCGCACCGGTCAAGCAGGCGCAGTCCAGCAGCAAGCAACCGGTTGCCAAAAGTTCAAGCGCGAAAAAGACGACCAAGGCCGACACCACCAAGAAGAAAAAAGCTAAAGCCAGCAGTTTTTCTAGCGGTGAGATCATTGACGCCACGGAGCACGCCCTGTCGACGCAGCAGTATCACGACTTGTTGGTGGTGCAGAACTACTTCAAGAAGAACCCTGACGCCACGAGTGCGGCGGAGGTTTATCGCTACCGTGGTCAGGTCACGGGTAATGCGGGATTAAAAGTTACGGAAATCGGTGGCTATAAAAAATATGGTCAAAATAAATTAAAACTTACTCATCTATACTGGGTTTATCAAAGCGGACAGTTTGATGTCCACCGCTGATGCCACTAACCACGCCGTTGGGTGTGGTTTTTTTGTTAGCTGGAAGGGTGTACAAACCGCCATTTGATGGGGATTTAAAAGAATCTTGGTAAATATTTTTGTACGAAAATAATCAAATTAACCAAATAAAATACTTAGTTCACAGAATCTTCATAATTTAGTTGGCCGCTTCAGACTAAAAATAGGTAAAGCCAAGATACACAAGGGTTTTGGCCGAATAAGACATGAATGTTACGGGAAAAGGTGGGCAAGCTGATTTGTTATGCGCTCACTTCGGGAAAATTATATTTGAAATTACGAGTTTTATGACCCTTGAACGCTGAATCACAAACCTTTGACTCCCCCTGGAAATCCCATATAATAGGCTACAGATAAGCGATTGAGTAAAATACGTGGGTTGAGTAGCTCGATCAAATATCAAAATTTTAGACAACCTATATAGGGGGAGTTCAATATGACTACTAGTACAAAGAAATCATTTATTGCTGCTGGCATTGCCGCAGCAACATTGTTTAGTGTTTCAGCATTGGGTGGCAACACAGTTAAGGCTGCTAGCACAGACACACCTAACTTTTCAGGCTCTTCGTCAAGTGAAGTTGAACATAATTTATGAGAGTATCTAGACCTTAATTGGTCTAGGTACTCTTTTTTTAAGCCGCCAGGTTGTGGGCTTTGGGGTTAAACCAGACACGCTCAAGGAAAATACGGTT
>NZ_BOLU01000040.1:0-12608 GCF_016861825.1 Lacticaseibacillus sp. 866-1
TATGTAGTATGGCCTTGAACATCCATATTCTAATCGACGAGGAGAGTTTTTCGTATAACTCATTTGACTCCACCCGCACAGCGGGTGGTTTTGAGCCTCGCGCGTCTCCGCGCGAGCCCGGCTAAAGCCTCTATAATAAAATGGCCCGACCGGGGTCGGACCATTCAAAATACTATTTGACGACAATATTGACGATTTTGTTTGGCACCACGATCTGCTTGACGATGGTCTTGCCCGTCGTAAACTTCTTGACGTTTTCAATCGTCATCGCATCGGCGATTGCCTGCGCCTGATCGACGTTGACTGGCTCCATCACGTGTCCTCGTAGCTTGCCGTTGACCTGCACCATCAGCTGAACCTGCTCCGTCACCAGCGCCTTTTCGTCGTAGGTCGGCCACGGCGCGTAGGTCAGACTGTGCGCGTTGCCCAGCTTCTGCCAGATTTCTTCCATCAGGTGCGGAGCAATCGGCGCCAGCAGCTTGACGAAGCCTTCCACGTAGGCGTATGGCAGGTCATCGACCTTGCGCGCCTCGTTGATGAAGACCATCATCTGCGAAATGGCGGTATTAAAGTGCAGCGCATCGTAGTCTTCGGTGACCTTCTTGACGGTTTCGTTGTAAACCTTGTCCAGCTTGCCGTCGTTGATGGTCGTGATATGATCACGCATCTTGCCGTTGTCATCGATAAAGGTGGTGTAGACACGATCCAAGAACTTGCGTGCTCCGGCTAGGCCAGTGGTGCTCCAGGCAATACCGGCATCCAGTGGGCCCATAAACATTTCGTACAGGCGCAGCGTATCAGCCCCGTACTGCTCAACCACGTCGTCGGGATTGACCACGTTGCCCTTGCTCTTGCTCATCTTTTCGTGGTTGTCGCCCAGAATCATCCCCTGGTTGAACAGGCGCTGGAACGGCTCCTTGTTTGGAATCACGCCGATGTCGTACAGGAACAGATTCCAGAACCGCGCGTAAAGCAGGTGCAGTACCGCGTGCTCAGCACCGCCGATATACAAGTCGACTGGCATCCAGTCCTTGAGCTTGTCGTAATCAGCCAGTTTTTCCTTATTGTGGGGATCAACAAACCGCAGGAAGTACCAAGAGGACCCTGCCCACTGCGGCATGGTGTTGGTTTCACGCTTGCCCTTGCGGCCGTTTTTATCAACCACGTTGACCCAGTCGTCCAAGTTGGCCAGCGGCGACTCCCCGGTCCCACTCGGCTTGATGTCCGCCTCTTCTGGCAACACCAGCGGCAGCTCGTCTTCAGGCACCAGTGTGGTTTCGCCGTCTTCCCAGTGAATGACCGGAATCGGTTCGCCCCAGTAGCGCTGCCGGGAGAAGACCCAGTCGCGCAGTTTGTAGTTCACTTTCTTTTCGCCGATCTTCTTGTCTTCTAGCCACTGCAGCATCGCGTCAATGGCGTCTTGCTTGTTCTTGCCGTTCAGAAAATCGGAATTGATGTGCACGCCGTCGCCGGTATAAGCCGCGTCAGCAACGTCGCCGCCTTCGATCACGGCGCGGATCGGCAGGTCAAACTTTTTGGCAAAGGCGAAGTCGCGGTCGTCGTGAGCTGGCACCGCCATGATGGCACCAGTACCGTAAGTCGCCAGTACATAATCTGAGATCCAGATTGGCAGTTTTTCCCCGTTGACCGGGTTGGTCGCATACGCGCCGGTCCACACGCCGGTCTTGTCCTTGTTCAAGTCAGTCCGCTCGAGGTCAGACTTGTGCTCGATGTCCGCCTTGTACGCGTCGACTGCAGCCTTCTGCACCGGGGTCGTAATGGCGTCCACCAGCTCGTGCTCCGGGGCCATGACCACATAAGTCGCGCCAAACAAAGTGTCCGGACGCGTGGTGAAGACATCAAAGTGCTTGTCCGTGCCCTGAACGTCAAAGGTGATCTGCGCGCCGACTGAGCGGCCGATCCAGTTGCGCTGCATCTGCTTGATGTTTTCTGGCCAGTCCAAGTCATCAAGATCGGCCAGCAGCTTATCCGCATAGGCGGTGATTTTCAGCATCCACTGGCGCATTGGCTTGCGGATGACCGGGAAGCCGCCGCGCTCCGTTTTGCCGTCAATGACTTCCTCGTTGGCGACCACTGTGCCCAGATCCGGACTCCAGTTGACCGGCACTTCCGCCTCATAGGCCAACCCGTGCTTGTACAGCTGCTCAAAGATCCACTGGGTCCACTTATAGTAGTTCGGATCCGTCGTCGCAATTTCCCGGTTCCAATCGTAAGAAAACCCGAGGCTGTTGATCTGGCGCTTGAAGGTCTCAATGTTCTTGTGCGTGAAGCCCTTCGGATTGTGGCCAGTGTTCAGCGCGTACTGCTCAGCAGGTAGCCCAAACGCGTCCCAGCCCATTGGGTGCAGCACATTGTAGCCCTGGGCACGCTTCATCCGGGCAATAATGTCAGTGGCCGTGTAGCCTTCCGGATGGCCGACGTGCAGACCTTGGCCTGATGGGTACGGGAACATGTCCAGCGCGTAATAGTTCTTCTTGTTCGGATCCGTTGTGGTGTTGAACTCATTGTGCTCAGCCCAGTGCTTTTGCCACTTTTTCTCGATCGCCTTGTGATCGTACATGCGTAATGCCTCCTTGAATTTATCGAACATGCCGGGAAAAACGCCAAAAGCCGCCCTAACATTGTTAGGACGGCTTTTGCCGCGGTACCACCTAAGTTCTGCCTAACAGCAGCCCTCGTTTCTGGATAACGGCCAGTGCCGGCGTGCGTTGCTCGGGTCAGTTCGGCCAGGCTTCACGCAGGCTTGCAGCTACCGCCTGTTTTCTTCAGTGAATCATCTTGCCTACTCGTCCCAACACGTTCGATGTTGGGTCAATCATAGCAAAATCCTAAGCTTGAAACAAGCCGCGCCGGGGCGCAAATATGATAAAATCAGCTATTATGAAAAAACGTCCTGTTTATCCGCTGATCATTGCGGCAGTCAGCTTAGCGGTCTTTATCCCCATTTTAATTGGCGTTACCACGCACGCGGCCTGGATCGCGGCAGTCGACCAGCAGGTGATCCAGTTAGTCACAGCATACCGGCCGGCGTGGCTGACCGCCATTGTGCTGGTAATCACCAACCTCGGCGACCCGCCAGTGGTGGTACTCGTGGGCCTGATCGTCGCGGGCATCCTCTTTTACTTCCGGCGGCGCCGCTACGCCTGGTTCGCCTTTGCCTCGATCTGCCTGATGAGCCTATTCAACCATATCGTGAAAAGCTGGATTCGCCGGCCCCGGCCGTTCATCCAGGACCCAGCCATCACGCCGCTGACTCCCGCGGGCGGCTGGAGTTTTCCTTCCGGCCACGCCAGCGGCTCGATGCTGCTTTACGGCACCGTCATTCTGATCGCACTTAGCCTGGTGTCGCTGCCGAGGGCTCGGCACCTGCTGGTGGGCTTTTCGGTGGTCATGATCGTTTTGATCGGGGTCTCGCGCATTTACGTGCAGGTCCACTTCCCCACCGACGTGCTCGCCGGCTGGAGTTCCGCCTTGGCCGGACTAATGCTGCTGTGGTGGCTGATGTACCCGTGGCTGACTGCAGTGGGACCGACCGGCTGGGCCGGACGCGCCCCTCGCCCGTAACCCAAAAAAAGATTCAGACGGCCACCCAGCCGTCCGAATCCTTTTTTTTTACCTCGTCAAAGGATAAACCGCCCCGATCAGGCCCGCGTTGTTGCGCAGCCCCGCCGGCATGATGCGGTACGGAAAGCTTTGCCGTGCGCTGCTTAGACCGCGATGGCGCGCAATGAACTCGTCAAAGCGGCCTTGCAGGTCTTGCATGAAGAGGTCGTTTTGGCTGATGCCACCACCAATCAAAATCCGCTCAGGATCGAGGGTCCCAATCAGGTTCATCAGCATCACAACCACGTCGCTCAAAAACTGACTGTAAATTGGCTGGGCGATCATATCGTCCTCGTGGGCCAGCGCAATGATTTGCGCCGCGTCCTGTTCTGCTTTGGCCTTGGGATCATAGTGCTGAAGCGACAGGTTGTAGCGGCGCACCAGCCCCGTAACCACAGAAGCCGAATAGTTGAGCGAAACGCCTTCCAGGTCATCGCGAAAATCCAAGTCATGCGTGATGCTCCAGCCGATTTCACCGGCCATGCCATGCGCACCGCGATAGACGTCACCATTAAGGACGAGCCCGCCGCCGATGCCTGTGCCCAAAACCAGGCAGATGTAGTCGTCGATGTCCTTGGCGTTGCCCAGCCAGCGCTCAGCAATGGCCGCTGCATTCGCATCGTTTTCAACTTTTACCGGCAGCTTCAGCTTGTCACGAAGGGTCTTTCCCAGCGGGTACTGGTAAAAGCTGTCGATGGCCCCACCAGTGATCATGTACCCGGCCTTGTCGACAATGCCTGGCGCGTCTACGCCCACGCCGTCGATCGCTTGCTGCTTTTGATACGCAGTCACCACACCGACCATCTTATTGACGTTGCTCGAAGCGCGCTTAAGCGTCTTAAACGACCCATGATCTAGGATCTTGCCCGCCGCCGAGACTAAGCCATACTTGATAGTCGTCCCGCCGACGTCAAAGCCGACAAATGTTTTCATGCGCCCGCCTCCTACTTGGCGTCCAGATTCTCACCATTGCTCTTGATCACCTGCTGGTACCAGTAGAAGGAGTCCTTCCTGTACCGCGCCAAGGTGCCTTTACCTTCATCGTTTTTGTCCACGTAGATGAAGCCGTAACGCTTATCCATCTGGCCGGTGCCGGCTGACACCAGATCGATGAAGCCCCAAGGGGTGTATCCGATCAGATCGACACCGTCAACTTCGACGGCCAGCTTCATCTGTTCGATGTGCGCCTTCAAGTAGGCGATTCGGTAATCGTCGTGAACGTGATGCTGCGCGTCGATTTTGTCCACAGCACCGAAACCATTTTCGACGATAAATTGCGGCAGATGGTACCGGTCGTTGAACCAGTTCATAGCGTAGCGCAGGCCAACCGGGTCGATCTGCCAGCCCCATTCGGAGCGCTCAACGGTCGGATTCTCGACCTTGTCGATGCCTTCTTGGTAGTCAAAGGCGGCTGGTTCATCCTTTTTGGCCTTGACCGCAAAGGACATGTAGTAAGAAAAGCCGATGTAATCCACCGTGCCCGCTCTCAGCACATCCAGGTCCGCCAGCGTGATATCCAGGTTCATCTGCTTGGCCTTCTGATACTCGGTCAGCCAGCTTGGATAGCGCCCGTTGGCCTGGACATCCGCGAACCAGTAGCGTGACTGCATGGCCCGCTCGGCCTTGAAGACGTCGCGGGGATCAGGACTGGCCGGATAAATCGGCACCATCGCGATCATCGCGCCGATTTGGAAATTCGGGTTGATCTGATGGCCGATTTGCACGGCCAAGGCGGAGGCGACGGTTTCGTAGTGCGCCGCCTGATACATCACAGCCTCGGCGTTTTCGCCAGGCTTGATCAGCAGCCCTGAGTTGGTGAACAGCGCAAACTTGGCGTTGTAGTCGGCCTGGTTGTTGATCTCGTTGAAGGTCATCCAGTACTTCACCTTGTCCTTGTACCGCTTGAACACGGTGGTGGCGAAACGGACGAAGAAGTCGATCACTTTACGACTCCGCCAGCCGCCGTACTCGGTCACCAGGTGATACGGCATTTCAAAATGGGACAGCGTGATCACGGGCTGGATGCCGTTTTTCAGCAGCTCATCAAACAGGTCGTCATAGAACTTCAGCCCGGCCTCGTTTGGCTCGGTTTCATCCCCATTCGGGTAAATCCGCGTCCAAGCAATCGAGGTCCGAAACGCCTTGAGTCCCATCTCGGCAAACAGCTTCACGTCATCCTTGTAGTGGTGGTAAAAATCGATGGCGTCATGGTTGGGGTAATTCTCGCCGGGCTGCACGCCATCGGTGATCCGGCGCTCAACGCCGTTTGCACCCACGGTCATCACATCGGCCACGGAGACGCCTTTGCCGCCTTCCTGCCAGCCGCCTTCCAGTTGGTGGGCAGCCACTGCCCCGCCCCAGAGAAAATCTTTGCGTAATTTTGCCATGTGGCACTCCTTTCAACAAACAAAGCGCCCGAAGCCCGGTGTTTAATCCACGGGATCCGGACGCTTAAGCACTAATTAGACTAGTTCAGCATTAAGCCTGAGCCGTTGCAGTATCAGATTTTTCCTTATTTTCCTCAGCCAACTTCTCCTGCTCCTGCTTGAGCAGTGTCTTGTCGTAGGTGCGAATGAATGGGAAGTAAACCGCGAAGGACATGGCCAGCATGAGGGCCTGCCACAGGGCAGTGCGCCAGCCGCCGACCAAGAACCCGGAGAAGATCGCGGGTGTGGTCCACGGCACGTATATCCCGTTAAATAGTGGAATTATCCCAAGCTTAATCGCAAAGTAAGTGAGCGACATGGAAAGGGCTGGAACAACCATGAACGGAATGGCCAGAACAGGGTTCATAACCAGCGGAATCCCAAACAGGAATGGCTCGTTGATGTTGAAGATCGCTGGGGCAATTTCCAAAGTGCCCAGCGCCTTCAACTGATCTGACTTAGCAAAGAACAAAATGTAGAACAGCAGCCCAACAGTGATACCGGCACCAGTAACAGTCCCGAACTGGTCCAGCAGCGCCTGCGTGAAGATATGGCCGCCGTTAGCAACCGTCAGCGCCTTACCAGAGTGGAACAGCGCGGCGTTATCAGTCGAGTTGGACATCAGGATCCCGGTCATAACACCGGAAATGATGGCGGAACCGTGAACCCCGAAGAACCACAGGAACGTGATCAGCAGGGAAACAACCAGGACCCCACCGAAGGAATCAGTCAGCCCTTGCAGCGGTGTCTGAATGACTTGGTACAGCCACTGCAGCATGCCTTCGTGAGCAAAGTGATCGAAGGCCATGTAAACCAGGCCCCAGCCTGTCAGCAGAACGGCGGCTGGAATCAGCGCGATGAACGAGTTAGCAACGTTCGCCGGCACTGAATCGGGAAGCTTGATGGTGATGTTGTTCTTAACAAACCAAGAATAGATCCAGCCGGTTAACAGGCCGATGATGATCGCAGCAATCATCCCTTTGCCGCCTAAGAAGCCGGTATCGATCCAGCCCGTGATCCCACGGGAGTTGGTCACGATGGTCTTGCCAGCCTGGTTAACGATTGGGTTAGAAGGCTGCAGCACGATCAGGAATGACAGCAGCGCAGTGATCCCTGAAGCCAGCGGATCGATTTTTTCAGCGCGGGCCCATTCGTACGCGATCCCGGTGACGGCAATCAGCGCCATGATGTTAAAACTGAAGTTGTAAATCTGATTGAAGTACGGCACCAAGCCGGTACTGTTCATCCAGTTTGCCCATGATTCAACAGGCAACGAACCCAAAATCAGGAAGAAGGACCCCACGATGATGAAAGGAATGGTGTACATCATGCCATTCTTCAACGCCGTGATCGGACGGGTGCTCGTGAACTTCATGATCTTAGGCAAAACTTTTTGGTTGATATAATCCCCCATTATGTTCACCTATTCTTTCCGCCGCTAACGAGATCAGCGGCAAAGTCAATGTATCATTGCTAAACACTTGTGCAGGTTGCCCTGCGAATGAATGATTTCGGCCGAAATCAATGTGATGCGCTCATCACAGTGATAAGTGTAACCGGTTTCTGAACGGAAGCGCTACCCTTTTGGCTTGCTTAGAAACCGGTTTCACGAAAAAACACCCGTTACAGGAATGTAACGGGTGTCAAGCCTGGCCTCAGCCTTACTGGTGATTGAGTTCGTCTAGGCGGTGGCCGATCAGCTCGATCAGGTAGACCACTGGCACCTGCGTCGTCAAATTTAGCGACGCGTGCTTGATCTCCGGCATGAAGTAAGCGATGGTCAAATCCGCCAGCTTGGCCAAGGTCGAGGCCCCAGAATTGGTAACTGCGATGATTTTCACGTCTTCCGGCCGCACCTTGTTGACGAAATCGATCACCTCGGTCGTTTCGCCGGACACCGAAAGCACGACCACGACTGTGCCCGCCGGCAGTGGGCTGCTTTGCGGAAACGGCTGGAACGGATCGCAGACTGGCAGCGCAATTTTACCCGCATTCGACCAGAACCGGGCACCGTACTGGGCCAGTGAGTTTCCGGACCCTAACCCAAAGAACATGACCAGTGGCGCCTTTTGCACGATAGCCAAGGCCTCGTCGATCAGCTTATTGAAATCAGCCGAGTTCACTTTATTGAAAAAGTCGGCTAACGGCACCGATGAGTCATAGCTGGTGGCCTGAAATTCCGCTGCCTTGGCTTTGCGGTCCTGCTTCAGCGCAAAGCGCAGTTCTGCGTAGCCGTCGTAACCCATTTTCTCGGCAAACCGCAGCACCGAAGCTGTGCTGACATGCGCGTGCTTGGCCAGTTCGCGGATCGGCATGGTTTCCACTGCCGCCTCGTGCTTGATGACGTAATTGTAAATTGCCGTCTCGATTTCATTCAGCGTCTGCAATTTTTCGTATGAGAACAACCCAGCGCCCCCTGTAGCCTTTTCTTCTATCATGACGGCTTGAAACGCAAAATACAACTCTCAATTCTTTTCAGCGAATGCTATTGCCGCGCCGGCCGATCCAGTGCATTGAACGCCAGCCCGAGCACGACGATCACGACCGAGAAAAAGTAAATGTTGTGCAGGCCCGAGTACAAGATCTCATGCAACACCGGCAGCAGGTGCTTCGGCAAGCTGACCGCGGTTTGGGGATTGATCAGGCGGTTCAGCATGTTCATATTCACATCAGGATGCGCTGCGACACCTTGCGCCATGCGCAGGTTCAATACCACGCCGTATAGCGAGACCATCAGCGTTTGCCCGAGCGTGCGGGACAAGGTGTTGAAGCTGGTAGCCACACCAATCTCCTCCGGTTTGACCACCGCCTGGGCCCGCACCGTGGTCGTCGTGATCACGATCCCAAAGCCAAAACCCATCACGGCTGCAATCACCAAGAAGGCGACATAAGGCGTGCTTTCCGGCACCAGGGATAAGACCACAATCCCCACCAAAATATCTAGCAAGGCCAGCGTCAAGATCCGCTTTGGCGTCATCTTAGTCAACCACCGGCCGGCGATAAACGAGCCGACGACCCACATCAAACTGCTGGGCGTGATGGCAAAGCCGCCAAACGAGGCCGCCATCCCCAGTACCCCTTGGACCCACATGGGCATGTACGTTTCGTAGCCGATCACAACGCCCGAAACCAGGGCGGCTAGCACATTGGCGACCACAAAGGGCCGGTTCTTAAACAGCTTTAAATCGATGATCGGATCTGCGGCACGCCGCTCGCGCCGGACAAAGCACCAAAGCGCCACCCCAGCCGCGACCAGCAGCCCCAAGAAGTTGACGATTCCATGGGCACTCGCCAGCGCCTGAAAGCCCAGCATCAAAAACAGCAGGGTCAAGACCAGCCACAGCGTCCCCAGGTAATCAACTGGCGCTGGCACTGTTTCGTGTTGTTCATGAAAGAACACGGCAATCAGCAGCATCGTGATCAGCCCGATCGGGACGTTGATGAAAAAGATCCAGTGCCACGACAGGGTATCGACGATGAACCCACCCAACAGCGGCGCCACGACCGAGGCGATGCCCCAGGCCGAACCATTGAATCCAAGCACCTTGGCCCGTTTTTCATAGGGGTAGATGTCGGCGATGATGGTGAAGGTCACCGGCATGATGGCCCCGGCACCGATGCCCTGAAAAGCGCGGCAGATGATCAATATGGGCATCGACTGCGACAGACCCGAAGCCGCGGACCCAATGATAAATAGCAGCAGTCCCAGCAGGAACACCGGTTTGCGGCCAATTTTATCCGCGAACTTCCCGTAAATCGGGGTGGCCATCGCGTTTGTCAGCAGGTAAATCGACACGATCCAGTTCATCAGGCGAACGCCGTGAAGGTCTCCCACGATGGTGGGCATGGCAGTTGCGACAATGGTGCCCTCAATTGCTGTCATGAAGGTCGCCACAAAAATCGCGATTGTCGTAATTGCCACGTTAGTTTGCTTGGTTTTACTTAACATATTTACTCCATTCCATAAAAAACGACCGTCCAGGATCCCCCGGAACGGCCGCCTCTTTTCTCGTTAATCTAAGTACTTCGCCAGCTCAGGCACCTTATCCAGGTGCTCCCACGGCAGATCAACATCTGTACGTCCAAAATGACCATAAGCCGCGGTTTGCTCGTAAATCGGCCGCTTTAGGTCAAGCATTTTTATGATCCCCGCCGGCCGCAAATCAAAGTTTTCGCGGATGGCCTGGGTAATTTTTTCTTCTGAGATCTTGTTCGTGCCAAAGCAGTTGACTGAGACAGACACTGGCTGTGCGACGCCAATCGCGTACGCGAGCTGCACTTCCATCTTATCGGCCAGCTTGGCGGCCACAACATTCTTCGCGATGTAGCGCGCCGCGTAAGAGGCCGAGCGGTCGACCTTAGTCGCGTCCTTGCCGGAAAAAGCACCGCCGCCGTGCCGGGCAAACCCGCCATAGGTGTCCACAATGATTTTCCGCCCGGTCAAGCCAGAGTCAGCCTCTGGTCCGCCAAGCACAAAGCGCCCGGTCGGATTGACGTAAATCTTGGTGTTGTCATCCAGCAAGTTGGCGGGAATGACTGCGCGAATGACTTGGGCCTCGACGTCTTGCCGGATCTGTTCCAGGGTAGCGTCGGGATCGTGCTGCGTGGAAATGACCACGGTGTCCACCCGCATTGGCTTTTCGTTGTCATCATACTCGACGGTCACTTGGGCCTTGGCGTCCGGGCGCAGATAGGTGATAGTGCCCTCTTTGCGCAGCTTAGCGATGCGCTGCATCAGCTGGTGGGCCAGCTCGATGGGCAGCGGCATGTACTCCGGCGTTTCGTTGATCGCGTAACCGAACATCATGCCCTGATCGCCGGCCCCGATACGGTCGAGCGGATCATCTTCGCCTTCTCGTGCTTCGTATGAGTCATCGACGCCTTGGGCAATGTCCGGCGACTGCTCATCAAGCGCGGTCATGACCCCCACGGAATCCGGATCAAATCCGGAGTCCTTGTCGTAGCCGATCCGCCGAATCGTGTCGCGCACCGTCTTTTGAATGTCGACGTAGGCGCTCGTCGAGATTTCTCCGACCACCAGCACCAGCCCCGTCGTCACAGTCGTCTCGCACGCCACACGGGCATCTGGATCTTGCGTCAGCATTGCATCCAAAATGGCGTCCGAAATCTGGTCCGCGATTTTATCTGGATGTCCTTCAGAGACCGACTCCGAAGTAAATAAATGTCGTTCCTGCATCTTATTTTTCCCCCTTATTGTTTCGGTTACAAGGCATCTCCAAGACACATCGTCTTGAATCCCATCGGGAATTCTTTGCAACTGTCTAATCTTATCACAGGGTCACCCTTAAATCTAACGCGTTAGGCAAGCTTCCAGCCAAATTACTTTTGCACCGCGTCTACCCTTTCGGTATGATAGGACACGTGACGAAAGGAATTTGCCTATGACGATACAAAAAAGTGTGCTCACTGTGAGCCGCTTCATTCAAGCTGCGGCCCTGCCGCTTCTGCTGAACTGGGCGAACTTCAGCTTTCATGACTGGCCGTTTCTCGCGCTGCTTGGCCTCACCATCGCCCTGGCGGCGCTTGCCACCACGGCGCGCCCAGGAACTTGGACGATTGCGGCCTTCACTCTGGCGATCATCGGGAGCAGTAACCAGTGGGCGCTTTTGCCCCTCGCCCTTGCTCAGGCGGGCCTGGGTTGGCTGCTTGCCACCCAAAAAATGAGCGCCAAATCCGCGATTTCCGGTTGGCTGATTGAAGTCACCTTCATTCAACTCATGCTGAGCGCAAGCCTCACCCATGGCCTGACGACCCTTGTGCCTGTCGTCTTCGCTTTGATCAATGCCCTGCTCTTGCTCAGCGTTTGGGCCGATCAGCTCCCGCTTTGGGCCCTGGCAGTCTTGATCCTAGCTGGGCTTGGGACGGGCTACTGGCTCCAGCAATTTACCTTGTCTTTTTGCGCGGCGGTGCTGGTGGTGTTAAGTGTTCTTAACACCCGCCGCATCAAAGCGAACATGCTGCCTTTTACTTGGGCGGGCATCGCCTTGAGTCTCACCTTTGTTTTGATCCGCATCCATGGCTAACAAAAACCGTTCATCCTTCTGGGATGAACGGTTTTTGAATTAGCGGTTCCAACGAGACTCGAACTCGTGATCTCCTGCGTGACAGGCAGGCGTCCTAACCAACTAGACCATGGAACCAAATATAAAAAAATGGAGGATACAGGGCTCGAACCTGTGACCCTCTGCTTGTAGGGCAGACGCTCTCCCAGCTGAGCTAATCCTCCATAAGTGACCCGTACGGGATTTGAACCCATGTTACCGCCGTGAAAGGGCGGTGTCTTAACCACTTGACCAACGGGCCATACGCAACGGAGAGTAAGGGATTCGAACCCTTGATACGGGAAAACCCGTATACATGGTTTCCAACCATGCTCCTTCGGCCACTCGGACAACTCTCCATAAGCTCCGGATGTCAGGCTCGAACTGACGACACCCTGATTAACAGTCAGGTGCTCTACCACTGAGCTAATCCGGAATAAAAAAAGCGCGGCAGCTTCCTACCCTCGCAGGCAGTCACCCACCAACTACTCTCGGC
>NZ_BOLU01000041.1:0-11779 GCF_016861825.1 Lacticaseibacillus sp. 866-1
CGTTGATTCTCTTCCAATTTGATGCGAACAATCTCTGGCTTCTCATCCAATAAAAATCACCTCACCATATTTGATGAGGCAATCATATCGCCCAGAAGCTGGCATTCATATCCGGTCTGTTATTAGGTGCTTACTTTTCACCTGCATTTGGCTTATCTACTGCTGGCGCTGATCACGCCGCATTGACTGCACATAAAAAGACCCAACGCTGGCCAATGCCTGCGCTGGGTCTTTCAATGAATCCAGACTAGTCTTTTGAATCAGGTGAGTCCGTCTTAGCGGCGTCTTCAGCTTTCATCTTGGCTTCAAGGTCAGAGATCGAGTAGACGCTGTTTGAAACAGTGCCCACGGTCTTTGGCTCCATGTGACGGTAGGTGGCCATCCCAGTCCCAGCTGGGATGATCTTACCGATGATGACATTTTCCTTTAGCCCGATCAGCGGATCGTTCTTGCCGCGAATCGACGCATCGGTGAGGACACGTGTGGTTTCCTGGAAGGAAGCCGCAGACAGGAAGGAGTTGGTTTCCAGTGACGCCTTGGTGATCCCAAGGAGCACCGGCCGGCCGGTGGCAGGAATGCCGCCAGAAATCAGCGTCTTCTGGTTGCGGTCCTTGAAGTCAGCAATATCAAGCAGCGTCCCCGGCAAGATGTCGGTGTCGCCCGGATCCATGACCCGGATCTTGCGAAGCATCTGGCGCACCATCACTTCGATATGCTTATCGCCGATTTCAACCCCCTGCATCCGGTAAACCTTCTGGACTTCAGCCAGCAGGTAGTTTTCCGTGGTCAGGACGTCTTGAACCTTGATCAGTTCCTTCGGATCGATCGACCCACCGGTCAGACGGCCGCCGCGATCGACGTGGTCGCCTTCAGCAACCGCGACAGAGGACGCGTAAGGCACACTGTACGTCCGGGTGTCGGTCTTACCGTCCACCGTAATCTCACGGGTATGTTCAGCCGGATTTTCATCGATGGCAGAAACAGTCCCGTCAACTTCGGAGATGACCGCGAGCCCCTTCGGGTTACGCGCTTCGAAGATTTCCTGAACCCGGGGCAGCCCTTGCGTGATATCTTCGCCGCCGGCAACACCGCCGGTATGGAAGTTACGCATGGTCAGCTGAGTACCAGGTTCGCCGATCGACTGAGCGGCAACGGTGCCGACGGCTTCGCCGACTTCAACCTGCTCGCCAGTGGCCAAGTTGCGGCCGTAGCACTTTTGGCAAACCCCATGACGGGTGTTGCAGGTGAAAATCGAACGAATCGTGACACGTTCGATGCCGGCATCGACAATGGCTTGCGCCTTGTCTTCGTCGATCATTTCGTTCTTCTTGACGATGATCTCGCCAGAGTCAGGGTTAACGACAGACTTCGACGCGTAACGACCAACCAAGCGGTCGTAAAGCGGCTCAATCATTTCGTTGCCTTCCTTGATTGCCGAAACGACCAGGCCCCGATCGGTGCCACAGTCTTCCTCACGCACGATGACATCCTGCGCCACGTCGACCAACCGACGAGTCAGGTAACCTGAATCGGCAGTCTTCAGCGCGGTATCGGTCATCCCCTTGCGGGCCCCGTGAGTGGACATGAACATTTCCATAACGGACAGGCCTTCACGGAAGTTCGACAGCACTGGCACTTCCATCATCCCACCGTTAGGCGCAGCCATCAGACCACGCATGCCGGCAAGCTGAGTAAAGTTCGAAATGTTACCACGAGCACCGGAATCACTCATCATGGAGATTGGGTTGTTCGGGTCAAAGGCGTCGATCAGCTTTTGCTGAATTTCGTCCTTGGCGTCGTTCCAGATTTGGATGACCCGATCATGACGTTCCTGATCGGTGATCAGCCCGCGGCGGAACTGCTTGGAAACCGTCGCGACCTTCTTGTGGGCCGCATCAACGATTTCCGGCTTTTCTGCCAGTTCTGGCACGTCGGCAACCCCAACGGTCAAACCAGAATGAGTGGACTGGGTGTAGCCCAAGGTCTTCATGTCATCCAGCAGATCAGAGGTCCGCTGCACTTTGTAAACCTTGAACACTTCGGCAATGATGTCCGACAGGAAGCTCTTCTTAAACGGCTCAGTGATCGGTGCATCACGCAAGTAGGCATGAATGTCCTCGCCAGGCTTCAAGAAGTACTTGTCAGGCACACCGTTGACGATGTTGTCCTGTGTCGCAACGTTCAGGAACGGGAAGTCTTCTGGCATGATCTGGTTAAAGATCACGCGGCCGACTGAGGTCACCATGATCTGGTGACGCTGCTCGTCAGTGAATGGCTTCTTTGGCAGCGACGAAACCGCCAGGCCGATCCGGCTGTGCAGGTGCACGTCGCCGTTTTGCAAGGCCATCAGCACTTCGTTGGTGTCCTTGAAGATCATGCCTTCGCCTTCGCGGCCCTTCTGCTCCATCG
Source organism: Lacticaseibacillus sp. 866-1 (assembly GCF_016861825.1). Classification (NCBI taxonomy): domain Bacteria; kingdom Bacillati; phylum Bacillota; class Bacilli; order Lactobacillales; family Lactobacillaceae; genus Lacticaseibacillus; species Lacticaseibacillus sp. 866-1. Next base: position 2,410 of record NZ_BOLU01000041.1, read on the forward strand.
TCAGGTAGTAGTTACCCAAAACGATATCCTGAGACGGGGTGACAATCGGCTTGCCGTCACGAGGGGCCAGAATGTGGTGGGCGGCCAGCATCAGCATGCGGGCTTCCGCTTGAGCCTCATCTGACAGCGGCACGTGGATCGCCATCTGATCCCCGTCGAAGTCGGCGTTGTAAGCTTCACAAACCAGCGGGTGCAGGCGAATCGACTTACCGTCAACTAAGACGGGCTCGAAGGCCTGAATCCCCAGACGGTGCAGCGTAGGGGCACGGTTTAACAGCACCGGCCGCTCCTTGATCACGTCTTCGAGCACATCCCAGATGTCCTCGTCTTCGCGGTCGATCTTGCGGCGAGCGTTCTTGATGTTGGAGGCCAGGTTGCGGGCAACCAGCTCATGCATCACGAACGGTTTGAACAACTCAAGCGCCATCGAACGCGGCAAACCGCATTGATAGAACTTCAGCGTCGGCATGACGTCGATGACAGAACGGCCGGAATAATCGACACGCTTGCCCAGCAAGTTCTGACGGAACCGGCCCTGTTTCCCTTTGAGCATGTGGCTCAGGGACTTCAGTGGCCGGTTGCCTGGCCCGGTGACGGGACGACCGCGCCGCCCGTTATCGATCAAGGCATCGACAGCTTCCTGGAGCATGCGCTTTTCGTTTTGCACGATGATGTTCGGCGCGTTCAGGTCAAGCAGACGCTTCAACCGGTTGTTGCGGTTGATCACCCGGCGGTACAGGTCATTGAGGTCGGAAGTCGCAAAGCGGCCGCCTTCCAGCTGAACCATTGGGCGCAGATCCGGTGGGATGACTGGAATGGTGTCCATGACCATCCAAGCCGGGTCATTGCCGGATTCCAAGAAAGCATCCAGAATGTCCAACCGGCGGATCGCACGGGTCCGCTTTTGGCCCTGAGCCTTCTTCAGGTCTTCCTTCAATTCGGCAACTTCCTTAGGGAGGTCGACCTTCTGCAGGAGTTCCTTGACCGCTTCGGCACCCATTTTGGCGTCAAAACCGGTCCCGTACTCGTCGCGCTTTTCGCGGTAATCACGCTCAGACAGCAGCTGCTTCTTTTCAAGCGGCGTGTCACCTGGGTCGATCACAACATAAGAAGCAAAGTAGATCACTTCTTCAAGGGCGCGTGGGGACATGTCCAAAACCAGACCCATCCGGCTCGGGATGCCCTTGAAGTACCAAATGTGGGAAACTGGTGCTGCCAACTCGATGTGGCCCATGCGCTCACGGCGCACCTTGGAACGAGTCACTTCGACCCCGCAGCGGTCACAAACAATCCCCTTATAGCGGATCCGCTTGTACTTCCCGCAGGCACATTCCCAGTCTTTGGTTGGCCCGAAGATGCGTTCATCAAACAGTCCGTCCCGCTCTGGCTTCAGTGTCCGGTAGTTGATGGTCTCGGGCTTTTTAACTTCCCCGTACGACCAACTGCGGATCTTGTCAGGCGAGGCTAGGCCGATTTGCATACTTTCAAACTTGTTGACATCAATCAAAGGGCTAACCTCCTATTTCTTAGTTTCGCCGGAAGTTGGCTGATCGGTCGCTACGTTCGCGGCGTCCTTGGCCTTCTTCTCTTCTTGCTCCTGCGCAAACTTAGCTAGGGCATCGACTGACACAACATCGTCATCGTCGTCGTCCATGTCGCGCAGCTCAATTTCATTCTTATCCTGATCCAGGACCTTCATGTCCAGACCCAGTGCCTGCAGTTCCTTGACCAGCACCCGGAATGATTCCGGGACACCAGGTTGTGGAATCTGCTCGCCTTTGACGATGGCTTCATAGGTCTTGACCCGGCCAACGACGTCATCGGACTTGTACGTCAGAATTTCTTGCAGGGTGTAAGCCGCCCCGTAAGCTTCCAAGGCCCAAACTTCCATTTCCCCGAACCGCTGACCGCCGAACTGAGCTTTACCACCCAGCGGCTGCTGCGTAACCAGGGAGTAAGGTCCAATGGAACGGGCATGGATCTTATCGTCGACCATGTGGGCCAGCTTCAGGTAGTACATGACGCCGACCGAGACCCGGTTTTCAAATGGTTCGCCGGTGCGACCATCATAGAGGATGGACTTGCCATCTGCGGCCATGCCGGCTTCCTTGACGGTTGCCCACAGGTCGTCATCGTTCGCCCCGTCAAAGACTGGGCTGGCAATGTGAATGCCCAAGTTGCGAGCCGCCATTCCCAAGTGGAGTTCCAGCACCTGCCCGATGTTCATACGGGAAGGCACACCCATTGGTGACAGGAGAATATCGACTGGCGTGCCATCTGGCAGGTACGGCATATCCTCTTCAGGCACAACGACCGAAACGGTCCCTTTGTTCCCGTGACGGCCGGACATCTTGTCGCCGACCTGAATCTTCCGCTTTTGGGTAATGTAGACCCGAACCATCATGTTCACACCAGGAGACAGCTCATCGCCGGCTTCCCGGGTGAAGATGCGGACGTCTTGAATGATGCCGCCGCCGCCATGAGGGACCCGCAGTGAGGTGTCACGCACTTCACGCGCCTTTTCGCCAAAGATGGCGTGCAGCAGACGTTCCTCAGCGGACAGCTCTGTGACCCCTTTAGGGGTGACCTTGCCGACCAGAATGTCGCCGTCGCGAACTTCAGCCCCGATGCGCACGATCCCGAATTCATCGAGATCCTTCAGCGCATCTTCGCCGACGTTCGGAATTTCACGCGTGATTTCTTCAGGCCCGAGCTTGGTGTCGCGGGCTTCAGATTCGTACTCCTCAATATGAATCGAGGTGTAGGCGTCGTCCTTGACCAGCTTCTCAGACAGCACAATCGCGTCTTCGTAGTTGTACATGTTCCATGTCATGAAGGCGATAACTGGGTTCTGGCCCAAAGCCAGCTCTCCATTCTCCATCGCTGGGCCATCGGCGATGATTTCGTCTTCGTCGACTTTGTCACCCAGACGCACGATCGGCCGCTGGTTGTAGTTCTTGCCGGCGTTCGACCGCTGGAACTTCATGAGTTTGTAAGTGTCTTGCGCGCCGTCATCGCGGCGGATCTTGATCACCTTGGCGTCGACATACTCAACGGTACCGGCGTGCTCAGCAAGCACGGCGATCCCGGAGTCGTGAGCCGCCTTGTATTCCATCCCGGTCCCAATCAGTGGGGCGTGCGGGTTGATCAAAGGTACAGCCTGACGCTGCATGTTGGCACCCATCAGCGCACGGTTCGAGTCGTCGTTTTCCAAGAACGGAATGCAGGCCGTCGCGACCGCGACAACTTGCTTAGGCGAAACGTCCATGTAGTCGATGTGGTCAGCAGTCGTTTCAATGTTGACATCCTTCGACCGGGCCAGAATCGCGTCTTCGGCAAACGAGCCGTCGTCGTTCAACTTGGCGTTGGCCTGAGCGACAACATAGTTATCTTCCTCGTCAGCGGTCAGGTAATCGATTTTGTCGGTGACTTTATGCGTATCCCAGGACACACGGCGATAAGGGGTTTCGATGAACCCATACTTGTTGACCACCGCGTAAGACGCCAGACTATTGATCAGCCCGATGTTTGGGCCTTCAGGCGTTTCAATCGGGCACATGCGACCGTAATGTGTGTAGTGTACATCACGCACTTCGTAGCCGGCACGGTCACGCGTTAAACCACCAGGCCCAAGGGCAGACAGGCGCCGCTTATGCGTCAGCTCGCCCAGCGGGTTCGTCTGGTCCATGAATTGAGACAGCTGTGAACTGCCGAAGAATTCCTTGACCGACGCAACCACTGGCCGAATGTTGATCAACTGCTGCGGGGTGACCGTGGCGGCGTCTTGGATCGACATCCGCTCGCGGACCACACGCTCCATCCGAGACAGGCCAATGCGGAACTGGTTCTGCAGCAATTCACCCACGGAACGGATCCGACGATTACCCAAGTGGTCGATATCATCGGTTGAGCCGATGCCTTCCTGAAGGTTCAGGAAGTAATTCATCGACGCAATGACATCGGCTGGCATCAGGTGCTTGGCCTTCGGATCGATGTGACCGTTGCCGATCAGCTTGACCTCTTTCTCCGGGTTAACTTTCGAAAAGACCTTCACGACCTGCACGGTCATCGGATCAGTGACCACCCCTTGGTCGGACGGCTGGTAAGTGACGGTCTTGAAATCGTCACGATCTAGATAGCCGCCAAGCGTGTCCATAACGTGGCGATCGATCTTGTCGCCCTTTTGCGCGATGACTTCACCGGTATCTGGATCCGCCAGCGTTTCTGCCAAGGTCTGGCCAAGGAGGCGAGTCTTCAGGCTCAGCTTCTTGTTGACCTTGTAGCGGCCGACAAAGGCCATGTCGTAGCGCTTCGGATCAAAGAACCGGGCGTACAGCAAGGACCGTGAAGAATCGGCAGTCTTCGGCTCGCCTGGACGTAGCCGTTCGTAAATATCCTTCAACGACTCGTCGGTACGCGAATCGTCGGTGTTCTTGTGAACATCCTTTTCCAGTGTCAGCATCAAGGAATCGTTGTCGCCAAAGATATCCAAGATGTCCTGGTCGGCGCCAAAGCCGAGTGCGCGCACCAGCTCCGTCATTGGAATCTTGCGCGTGCGGTCGATCCGCACATACGCCAGATCCTTGGCGTCGGTTTCGTATTCAAGCCAAGCCCCGCGGTTTGGGATCACCGTGGCACCATATGTGACACGCGAGTTCTTGTCGGTGGCGCTGTTGTAGTAAACGCCAGGACTACGGACCAACTGAGAAACGATAACTCGCTCAGCGCCGTTAATGATAAACGTGCCTTGCTTGGTCATCAGCGGGAAGTCGCCAAAGAACACGTCCTGACTCTTGATCTCGCCAGTCTCGTGGTTCGTCAAGCGCAAGGTGACGTGCAGCGGCGCCGAATAGTTAGCGTCGTGTTGACGCGCTTCATCAACGGTATATTTTGGTTCCAGCAACTGATAATCAACATATTCCAAGGACAGTTTGCCCTGGAAATCTTCGATCGGCATGATGTCGTCGAACATTTCCTTTAAGCCTTCGTCAAGGAACCACTGATAGGAGTTGGTCTGGATCTCGATCAAGTTAGGCAGATCGAGAACTTCTTTGATGCGGGAATAGGAACGGCGAGTGCGGTGTTTGCCGTAATTCACTAAGTGTCCTGCCAAATTGTTCACCCCTCATTGGATTTTTCGGCCATCTTGACTGTAAATTTAATGTAACGATTGTTAAATTTAGAATACAGTCGGTGGTTAGCGGACGTTTTGAGCAAAAAAAAACGAAAAGCAGACGATGATTCACACCGGTACTACTTTTACGTTTTTATATGTCACGACGGACAATAGATCGCCGCAACTGATGTCCTAGCCGAAATGCAATTGCACTAATGTTACCTCGTTTAGGACGGCTTGTCAATCTCCCCTGATTACGCGTGGACCGGCTCTTTGGCCTTTTGCGCGGGCTGCTGGCCCTTCTTAATATGGAAGGTCAGCTTGCCTTTCGTCGCGCCGATGGTAATCGTGTCCCCTGCGCTGGCCTGGCCGGTCAACAGAAGTTCGGACAGCTGATCCTCAACGTCACGCTGGAGTGCCCGGCGAATCGGCCGCGCCCCGTACTCCGGATCAAACCCTGCCTTGGCAACGGCATTGATGCCAGCTGGCGTGATTTTGACCGTGATGTCCTGATCGCTCAGGCGGTGCAGGACTTGCTTGGTCATGATCTTAACGATCTCATGCAACTCTTTTTCCGTCAGACTGTGGAACACGACGGTTTCGTCGATTCGGTTCAGGAACTCCGGCCGGAACGCCTTCTTCAGCTCTTCCAGCATCCGCGACTTCATGGACTTGAAGTCCTGGGTTGGACTTTCCTTACCAAAGCCCACTGCCTTGTCGTCTCGCAGCGAGGTCGCCCCAATGTTGGACGTCATGATCAAAATGGTGTTGCGGAAATCGACCCGCCGGCCCTTTGAATCGGTGAGGAAGCCATCGTCTAGGACCTGAAGCAAGATATTGAAGACGTCTGGGTGGGCCTTTTCGACTTCATCCAGCAGCACGACGGAGTATGGTTTGTTACGCACCTGCTCGGTCAGCTGGCCGCCTTCGTCGTACCCGACGTAGCCAGGGGCCGCACCAATCAGCCGACTAGTGCTGTACTTCTCCATGTATTCAGACATGTCGACCCGGATCATGGCGTCTTCTGCGCCAAACATTGCCTCAGCCAGTGCCTTGGCGAGTTCGGTTTTGCCGACCCCAGTCGGGCCGAGAAACATGAACGACCCGATTGGCCGCGTTGGGTCCTTGAGGCCACTGCGCGCCCGGCGGATCGCCCGCGAAACGGCAGACACTGCTTCGTCTTGCCCAACGACGCGCTCATGCAGGACCTTCTCCAGGTTGACCAGCCGCTCGGATTCTTTCTTCTGCAGCTGGGTGACCGGCACGCCGGTCCACTGGGACACCACTTCGGCCACGTCTTCCGGACCCACCTTCACGTCGGTCCGCACGCCGTTGGCATCCACTGGCTCAGGCGCCGCGTCAATCTTGGTCCGCAGCTTCTGCTCTTTTTCACGGATCGTTGCGGCAGTTTCGAAGTCCTGATGCATGATGGCATCGTCCTTGGCCTTGACCGTTTCCTTCAGCTGCTTTTGCAGCTTATCGGCCTTGGTTGGGCGATCCGCCTCATCCAAGCGCACCTTCGCCGCACTTTCGTCCATCAGATCGATGGCCTTGTCGGGCAAAAAGCGGCCGGAAATATAGCGACTGGACAAGGAAACGGCCTCGTGCAGCGCCTCGTCGGTGATGGTGACCCCGTGATGCGCCTCGTAGCGCGGCCGCAGCCCCTTGAGAATCTGTTCGGCCTCCGCCTCACTTGGCTCCTCAACAGTGATTGTCGCAAACCGCCGCTCGAGCGCAGCGTCTTTTTCGATGTACTTCTGGTACTCATCCAGCGTCGTTGCACCGATCAGTTGCAGTTCGCCGCGCGCCAGTGACGGCTTCAAAATATTGCTGGCATCGATTGCACCTTCAGCGCCGCCCGCCCCGATCAGGGTGTGCAGTTCGTCGACAAACAGGATGACATTGCCGTCTTGATAAATCTCATCGATGACTTTCTTGAGCCGATCTTCAAACTCGCCGCGATACTTAGTGCCTGCGACCAACGAGCCCATGTCGAGCGCCATCAAGCGCTTGTTCTTCATGTCGTCCGGCACTTCCCCGGCGACGATCTTCTCGGCAAAGCCCTCGGCAATCGCCGTTTTACCGACGCCCGGTTCCCCGATCAGCACCGGGTTGTTCTTGGTACGCCGGGCCAGGATCTGAATCAGCCGACGGACTTCCTTGTCGCGGCCAACCACTGGATCCATGCGGTTTTCGCGCGCCAGTTGGGTCAGGTCACGCGCCAGGCCATCAAGCGTTGGCGTCCCCTGACTGGCCGGCCGACCGCCGCGCGGTGCGCCAGCGGCCCCGCGGTGCTTAGCTGCGGCGTCTGAAATGCCCATTTTCTTCAAAACCAGCTGCCGAGTTTTAGCGAGGCTAAGATCCAGGTCCTGCAAAATGCGGGCTGCCAGGATGTCGTCTTCGCGCAAGAGCCCCAGCAGAATGTGCTCGGTCCCGATTTTAAGGGCGCCGAGGCGCTTGGCTTCATCGCCGGCAAAACTCAGGATTTCTTTGCCCTTCGGTGAGTAGGGCAGATAAGCATCCTTGCTCTGACTGCCTTCGTCAACCGTCCCATAGCCGGTAAAGCGTTCAATTTCATCATGAATATCTTGTTCGGAAATGCTGAGCTGACGCAGCGTCTTGCCGGCGATCCCCTCTTGCTCCATGACGAGCGCCATCAGCAAGTGCTCCGTTCCCACGGCATGGTGGTGGAAGTACTTGGCTTGTTCCTGTGCAATCATCAGTACATTTTTTGCACTTGGGGTAAATAAGTTGTCCATAAGCACGCTCCCTTTGATAACTTCAAATCTGCTCAGCAAACATTAAAAACAAATTAATTGGGTTCTATCTTTCATACCGCAAACTGTCGAGAAAAGCAAGTAGCAGTCGTGCACGCAAGGTCTCTTCCGCCTCACGGTCCCCCATGTTCAAAGTCTGGTGGCTCAGCACGGCCAGCATCATGTTGCCTGACTGCCGATCGATCAAATCGGCGTCGTACAGCTGTTGGATCAGTGCCTCCCCATCCCGCTCCCGAAGCAGCTGCGGGATATTTTGGGCCATCAACGAGATTAGGTCCTGATCGTCTCGCAGGTGCACCTTGAGTATGCGAATATAGCCACCCCCGCCGCGCTTGCTTTCAACCACGTATCCGCGCTGAGGGGTGAAGCGGGTCTTGATCACATAATTGATTTGGGACGGGACGCAATTGAAGTGCTGGGCGATTTCAGCGCGGCTGATTTCGACCTGCCTCGAGGAATCGAGCATGGCTTTCAGATAATGTTCGATCACATCGGAAATGTTTTGTCCTTGCATTCGCTTCACCCTTTTTGACTTTGACTAATCTTGACCTTAATTATACTGGTTCTCAGCGAAAAAGCCAGCACCGTTCACCGCGCCTGAATACACAAAAAAACTGATGTCGACTGACATCAGTTGCAGATCGGGAAAACAAGATTCGAACTTGCGACCTCTACGTCCCGAACGTAGCGCTCTACCAAGCTGAGCTATTTCCCGATGAAGCGGAAGACGGGATTCGAACCCGCGACCTCCACCATGGCAAGGTGGCGTTCTACCACTGAACTACTTCCGCAATGCAATTGCCGGGAGGAACCCGGGATGCACCCAGTAGGAGTCGAACCTACAACCTTCTGATTCGTAGTCAGACACTCTATCCAATTGCGCTATGGGTGCATAAAATGTAATGCCGAGAGTCGGGTTCGAACCGACACGGTAATCACTTACCGCAGGATTTTAAGTCCTGTGCGTCTACCAGTTTCGCCATCCCGGCAGCTCGTGAAAGCGGAAGACGGGATTCGAACCCGCGACCTCCACCATGGCAAGGTGGCGTTCTACCACTGAACTACTTCCGCAAACTGGTAAGATGCCGACTAGAGGGTTCGAACCTCCGACCCCCTGTTTACAAGACAGGTGCTCTGCCAGCTGAGCTAAGTCGGCGTAATGCGGGTGAAGGGACTCGAACCCCCACGGTATTAACCACTAGAACCTAAATCTAGCGCGTCTGCCAGTTCCGCCACACCCGCAGATGAAGAACCTAATGGAAATGAGCCGTGACAGGCTCGAACTGTCGACCCTCTGATTAAAAGTCAGATGCTCTACCAACTGAGCTAACGGCTCAATGGAGGATACAGGGCTCGAACCTGTGACCCTCTGCTTGTAAGGCAGACGCTCTCCCAACTGAGCTAATCCTCCATCAATATAAAGCGCGGCAGCTTCCTACCCTCGCAGGCAGTCACCCACCAACTACTCTCGGCGTAG
>NZ_BOLU01000042.1:0-11718 GCF_016861825.1 Lacticaseibacillus sp. 866-1
CTCGCTTTCGTGATGGTTTTTGTCGACTCAACCTTAGCATATAGGCGCACCCAATGGGTGAAACACCAAAGCAGCGCAGTCCCGTGTGAATCGTGGGATTACGCTGCTTTTTTGAAATTCTATGAATAATCCAGGGTATATTTCCTTGCCGGAGGTAGCGCACAACGGCTCGGCAACTAGAGGTGATTTTAGTCTCGCAAAGATTGCGCTTTGCAGTGGCCAGCCTATTATTGCCTCCAGTGAAGTAGTTTAGCTGAACAGGCTCTTGCGAGAGGGACTAGCTAAACAACTTTTAATTAAGAGTAAGGCAGATGCTTGTTGGAGCGCCTAGTTCGTTAACGTGTTTGCTTTTTACGAAAAGCAGACACGTTTTTGTGTCGATCAGCACTTTACTCGAGGGATTGGAATCGTTGTATAATCCTTGGTCTGAGAGTAATCTGAAGGAAAAACGAGGCGCCGAAATGAAACTGAGTGACTACTACGACCGGTTCAAGCAAATGGGCCACGAGAAAACCATCGACCGTGGGGATGACCTGCTGCGCGAAGGGGATGTGGCGACGCAGCTGTACTTCGTGGAGCGAGGGGCGGTGCGGCTGTGGCACAACGACGACGGCCGCGATATCACCGTGCAGTTTTTCTTCGAAGGGCAGGTCGTGTCGTCGTTTGAGAGTTTTTATCTGCGCAAGCCTAGCCTGTTTTCAATCACGGCGATCGAGCCAACCACGGTGACAGTCGTGAATGGTGAGGCGCTGCGGCAGGCGCTGGAAAAAGAGCCGCAACTGATGGCGGTGTTCACCGATTATGTGTGCCACCGGTTCATCGATTACACGCAGTATTTTCTTAATCGCATTCAGGACTCGCCGGAAGCGCGCTACCAGGCGCTGCTGGCCAGCGACCCCGCACTGGTCAAGCGCGTGCCGAAGTACGAGCTGGCCTCGTATCTGGGTATCACGCCGGTGTCGCTGTCCCGCATTCGCAGCCGCGTCAAAAAATAATTGTGGAATTAACAATCGTTAATGCTGCGCTGTCCAAACCTCGTTATGCTTGCCTCATCAACATTTGGAGGCAAACAATATGACAAACACAGTAATCGTAACGAGTCACCCATATGATGGCAGCTTCTGCCACGCGCTGATGGCTTCGGCCAAAGCGGGTGCGGAAAAGGCGGGCAACACCGTCGATGTGATCGATCTGGAGGCGGACGGGTTTGACCCGGTCATGCACAGCAAGGACCTGATCGGTTTTCTGAAGCACAAGGCGCAGGATCCGCAGGCCATCGACTACATTGAACGCGTCAAGGCTGCCGACCACCTGATCCTGATCTTCCCGATTTGGTGGGAGCTGATGCCAGCGATGATGAAGGGCTTCATCGACAAGGTCGTCTTCCCTGGCGAGACGTTCAACTACACCAAAGGCGGCGTCGGCATGGCCTCGAACCTGCCGAAGCTCAAGTCGACCACCATCATGACCACGATGAACACCCCCAAGAGCCTGTACCGCTGGGTCTTTGGCAACGCGATTCAGCGCGCCTTGGTCCGCGGCACGTTCGTCAAAATGGGGCTCAAGCACGTGAAGTGGATGAGCTGCAACATGGTGAAAAAGAGTTCCGATGCGAAGCGCCAAGGCTGGCTCAAGCAGGCCAATGTCATCGGCGCCCGACAGTAATTGAATATACTCGTTAAAGGTCTGTCAAATCGCGCTGACAGGCTTTTTGCGTATTTTGATTGTGACGGTTGGGTGCCTCAGTATCGTTTTTCTGTCGATAGACGTGCCAAATCAATCACGGACTTGCTGAAGGTGCCGTTGAAGTGACTGCTTTTTCATGGCATGGCTTGTATGACGTCAGATATAGAGCGATTGTCTATACCGAGTCAATAGTCTATACTTGGTATAGAGGTGATAATCTATGAACGAAATGAAGCCTGAGGAACGCATTATTGGCCAGATGAATAACAGCTTATACTTCACAATTCCGGCGGATGTCGTGGCCCAGCTGAATCTGAAAAAGGGGGAGACACTGACAGTCAAATTACAGGATGGTGAAATTGTGGCCAGCCCAAAGAAGCAGACGACGACGATTGAGGATGTTCAAGCCATCGATCAGATGATTGATAAGTACATGGCGGCCATGCAGTATTTGGAGGATAAGTAGTGAAATATCTTTCCGCAGCAAGCATCATTGCCATCAACGTCCGCATTCAGCAACGCTTCGGTACGACGCCGAGTATTCGGGATGCCGAAGCACTGGATTACATCGTCAAATCTGCAAGCCAAGAAGTTTTCGGTCGAGTTTTGTACCCAGAGATTGAACAGTTAGCGACTTTTTACTTAATCAAAGTGACTAAAAAGCATGTTTTCAACGATGCTAATAAAAGAACTGCGTTGCAGTCAGCTGTCATGTTTCTAGACCGGAATGAATACGAGCTTAAAGTCGATCATCAGATTCGAGTCGCCAAGCAGGTGGTGCGCATCGCGCAAATCAATGGTGAGCCGGACAGCTTACGACGCGAGACGGAAATGCTGGTGCGCGAGTCGATAATCAAGCTTTAATCCAATCAGGTTTCGGCTTTCGTGCTTGACCCTGACGCGGCGTCAGCCCTTATCCTGATCTTTGGAGGTGACATCATGGCATACACGACTAGTGAGCTGGCGGCGCTCAGCGGGGTGACGGCGCGCACGCTGCGCTATTACGACCGCATTGGTCTGCTGACCCTGCCGCTGGCCGCAAATGGCTATCGGCAATACGGCCAGGCGGAAGTCGACCGACTGCAGCTGATCCTGACTTACCGCGCGCTGGGCTTTGCGCTGGCGGAGATTCAGGCGCTGCTGCCTCAGCCGCCGGCCAAGCAGGCTGCTATGCTGGGCGAGCAGCGCAAAAGGCTGCTGGCTGAGCGGCGGCAAGTTGACCGCCAGCTGCAGGCACTTGATGTCACCCTCGCCAATCAGAAGGGAGGGTCCGAAATGGCAGACCTAGAAAAATTTGAGGCACTGAAGCGGCAGCGTCTCCAGGAAAATGACGCGGCTTTCGGGCAGGAGGTTGAAGCGCGGTACGGTAAAGCGGCCAAGGCGGCTGCAGATGCGCGCTATGCCGGCCTGACTGAGGCGCAGTATCAGGCGATGACCGAGGCCGAGGGGCAGCTTAAGGCAGCGCTGCTGCAGTATCTCGCCGCGCCAGTATTGCCTAGCGCTGCATCAAAGCAGGCATACACCGCGCATCGCACCTGGCTGCTGGCGACTACGCCGAACCTGACGGGACAGATGTACCGGGCGCTGGCCGCTATGTACACCGATGATCCGCGCTTCACTGCCTATTACACGAAGCTGACCGGCGATGCGCGCGCCGCCGCAGCGCTGCGGCAGATTATCGAGCACTATACGCGCGAGGCGGAAGCTAACTGAGCAGCTCGATAAGAGCTTTCCTTGAAGGATCACTTCGAGGATGTTTCACGGGAAACATTACGAAGCGCGATATGGTCTCAGATTGTGGTTTAGGCTTGGTTCTGCGATAATCGCGGGAATCAAGCTTTTTTCCTGACAAAGTAATCAATGCGCCGCAATCAGGAGCGCAAGACCTGAGGTGACGTGATAAGTCCTGCTTAATTCACCTTCAAGTAAGCTGTGCTGGTGTCGATAGTGGGCTGATGCAGGGCAAGCAAGGTCTGCTCTGCCACGGCGGCGGTGACGGTGGGTTCGCTCTGCCAGCGGGTGATGAAGCCGGCAACGGCGGCAGCCAAATAGGCCGCGTTCAGGCGGTTGATGGCGGTGTCGGCGGCTTGGGACAACTGCTGATCCCCGGCCATGACTTGCGTGTAGATGACGTCCTCAAGCTGTTTTTGAAACGTTCCGTCATCTTTGGCGAGTAGAACCTGCAGTGTCGGCTGCTGGGCTTCAACCGCCGTAATGATGCCGGCTACATATTGCTTGGTCCGCGCGGCGTCGAGCTGGCGCAGATCGGTATCGCCGGTGAGAAAGGCGCCTGCCATTTCGTCCAGCACATCACCGATGATGCGGTCCTGCAGCGTTTTGAGGTCCGCGTAGTGCTGGTAAAAAGTATTGCGTGCGCACTGGGCCAGTGTGCAGAGCTGACTTACCGTAATGGTGTGGCAGTCGTGCTCGGCCAGCAGCGAAAGGTAGGCCTGCTTTAAATTGGTTTCCGTCTTGCGGTAACGCAGATCGTTTTTATTCATGATTTTTCCTCTTAACGGACAGTATACCAGTTAAATGACACTTAACGCACAATGCGCGCGGTTTTGTCAATTGAAGCGCGGGCAGGCGCTTAGTATAGTGACCGTAGATAACGAAAGGTGTGGATAAAACATGAATCGAGTCGCAGCAATTCTGGGGATCAAGTATCCCTTTGTTCAGGGCGCCATGTCGTGGCTGACAGATGCTAAGTTTGTCGCCGCCGTCAGCAATGCCGGGGGCATGGGGATTCTCGGCCCCAATGCCGGCGCGCACACGGTGACGCCCAGCGCCGATGAAACCGCCAAGCGCATGCGCGAACAGGTCAAGCAGACCCAGGCGCTGACCGATAAGCCGTTTGCCGTCACCCTGATCGTGGCTGGCGGCGAGGCCTCGATTTTCACGAAGAAAATTCTGGACGTGGTCATTGAAGAACACGTGCCGGCTGTGCTTCTGAACTCGCTCGGCGGCGTGTCCAGCGACACTTACGGCGTCGACCCAGCGACCATGAAGACGCTCAAGAACCACGGCATTAAAACTATCGTGCGCTCCCTGCAGCCGTCGATCGAGGACGCCCAGGCCGTCGAAAAGCAGGGCGCGGACGTGTACGTGGCAACTGGTTTTGACGAAGGCGGCACCATGCCCGGCGGCGAGATCGGCTCGTTTGCCATCATGCCGATGATCGCTGACGCCGTAAAAATCCCGGTACTGCTGGCTGGCGGGATTGCCGACTCCCGCACCGTCAACGCGGCCTTCGCGCTCGGCGCGGAAGGCGTCTATGTTGGCTCGCGCCTGATCCCAACAACTGAAAATCCGGCCGCTGAGAACGTCAAGCAGCTGATTGTGCATTCGAACGCCGAGGACCTGACCCTGTTCCGGACGCTGCCGGACTACTACCGGTCTTTGCCGACCAAGTTGGTTGACCAGCTGGCCGAAAACGACCGTACGTTGCCGGCAGTCGAAGCCAAAAAGGCCAACGCTAAGCTGATGGGCGGCACCAGCGGTATGCGCATTGGCATGCTGGATGGCGACCTCGAGCACGGCTACGTGTCCGTGGGCACCGGGATCTCAATGGTGCACAGCATTCAGCCAGTCAAGGAAGTCATCGATGAGATGATGGCCGATTACGACAAAAACGCGAAGTAGTCTTTTCCCGCAGCACGACTGAGCTGCGGCCATCAAAAAACACGTCTGAGGTTTCGCATGCACTTGGTGTGTGAACTGTCCGACGTGTTTTTTACGTTTTGGCGCGGCTGGTCTGAACATGCAGTTTCTTGATCACCGCCACAGTATTAGTCAGTGATAGTATAGAAAAGGATCGTCAGCAGAGGTGAGCGTTTTGGCACACATTAATAACAATCAGATTCACCCGGATGTGCGGAAATTAGGGGTAGTGGTCCGCAAGTTGGTGCCAGAGATGAGTGCGAAATTTTTCCGCCGTGGGAACTGGTTCATGAGACACTTCGCCCAAGGGCATTTCCCCAAGGACATGAACGTCACCGAGCACTGGGCCGAACGCCCAGATGGCAGTCGCCTGCGGATCATCGTTGCCCGCCCGCTGCAGCCCAAACCGCTGGCGACTGGCGTGCTTTGGCTTCACGGCGGCGGCTACGCGATGGAGATACCGGAAATTGACCTGTCGTACGCCCGGAACGTGCAGGCCGTCAGCAATGCTGTCGTCGTCATGCCCGATTATCGCCTGTCTACGGAAGCCCCGTACCCGGCGGCGCTTGACGATGCTTATTTAGCGTTGAAGTGGATGAATGATCACCACGCGCCACTCGGCATCAATCCTGAGCAGTTGTTTGTCGCTGGCGAAAGTGCCGGTGGGGGCTTGACCGCTGCCCTTACGCTGTATGCCCGCGACCAGGGCGAGATCCCCATTGCTTTTCAGATGCCGCTTTACCCGATGCTGGATGATCGCCCAACCGTGTCTTCTGCGGTAAACGATGCGCCGATTTGGAATACGAAGAGCAACGACAACGCTTGGCGGCTGTACCTGGGGGCGGCTTATCGCACCGATCACGTTTCGCCGTACGCTGCCCCGGCGAGAGCCACGGACTATCGCAATCTGCCACCGACCTACACGTTTGTCGGGATGATCGAACCGTTTTACCAAGAAACGTTGACCTACATTAAGCATTTGCAGGATGCCGGCGTTGCCGCGCACTGCGACGTTTACGGTGGCTGGTTTCACGGCATCGACATTGTGGCGCCGAAAACCGCGATTGCCAAGAAGGCCACCGCTGCCTGGCAGGAGGTGTTCAAAGCAGCGACTGAGAAGTACTATAACCAAAAGGCTGATTAATTTCAGCGAGTTTAACGACCCTTTTCGTGGCCATTCTTGTTAACAAGCGAACGCGTCGCTTGGTCCAGGCAGGCGAGATGTCTGCTTTTTTTCTAGTTTTGGTTCTACAAGCAATCAAGGGCGACTAAATTGAGTCGACTGTTGTTTGAATTGAGTTGCTGGACAACTAGCGGTCGTTGAATCTAATGGGTCTCCTGGAACGGGTCGGCCAGACCGGCTAGCAGCTTGTCCGCTTTTGCCAGGCGCAGCTCATCTTTCACCCGAGCGACCGCGTCCGGTGCGCGATACATGTCCAATTTATAGTCGATCTCCTGCAGATTTTGTGCCAGTTGCGCCTGCTTGGCGACGACTTTTTCGCGGTGCTTGGCCAGGAGCGCCTGACGTTGCTTAACTGTGTCGGGGCCTTGCATGACGTAGGTAATGTAGGTCCGGATATCCGCAATTTTCATATCGGTATTCTTCAGGCAGCAGATCGTGTGCAGTAGTTGCAGGTCACCATCGGTAAATTCGCGATAGCCTGAAGTGTTGCGAGCAACAAACGGCAACAAGCCTGACTTATCATAATAACGCAGGGTGTAGATACTAAGGCCGGTCTTTTCTGCGACTTCTTTGATGGTATAGGTCAATATATTTCCTCCGTTCACTTGCCCTAGAGTAGGCTCTAGGGTTTACGCTTTGAGCATAAGTTAAAGCATCACTTAAAACAAGAGAAGAAGGTAAAATTAATGACCAAAGCAGTATTAGTCACAGGAGGTAACGGCTTCCTGGCCTTACACTTGATCGCGCAGCTACTTGCTCAAAATGTACCAGTGCGTACAAGTTTGCGCAGCTTAGACAAACAGGGGCAAGTCATGACGCCCTTAAAGAACGCGGGTGTCGCGAATCTCGACCAGCTGACCTTCGCCGCGGCTGATCTGACCCAGGACGCGGGTTGGCCAGCTGCCATGGCCGGCATTGACACTGTTTTTTCTGTTGCCGCTCCGGTTTTTGTCAACGGCAAGAGTGCCAGCGATGAGGTTGCCGAAGTTGCGACACAAGGGACGCTGCGGATTCTCAAGGCCGCAGAGAAAGCTGGTGTGCGCAGAGTCGTGATGACCGCGAATTTTGGCGCGGTGGGTTTTTCCAATCTTGATCCGCGGCGGCAGACCACTGAGCAAGATTGGACCGATCCAGATCAGCCCGGTTTATCGTTGTATGAGCGTTCAAAGTTGATTGCGGAACAGCGTGCCTGGGCTTACCTCAAGGATTCCGGCAGCAAGCTTGAGTTCACCACGATTAACGCTGGTGCCATGCTAGGTACCGCGTTGGGCGACCATGTTTCCGGCAGCTTTGGTATCGTCAGAAATCTGCTTGACGGTTCCCTTAAACGTATTCCCGATATCACTGTCAGTGTGGTTGACGCGCGCGACGTGGCCGCGATGCATATTTTGGCGGCACAGACTCCTGAAGCGGCAGGACAGCGGTTCTTAGCAGTGGCCGACCAGCCGTTGTCGATGCCCGAGATGGCGGCGTTAATCCGGCACGAGCGGCCTGCGTTAGCTGGCAGAATTCCGACTCGCAAGCTGTCAAGCTGGCTGATGCGTCTCGCTGCATACTTCAACCAGGTAGCCCGCGAAGGCAACTTGATGCGCACCATTTCTCATGATGTTTCTAACCAGAAGGCGAAGACTGTTTTGGGTTGGCAGCCACAATACAGTGCTGAGCAGGCGGTCCTTGCGGCGGCTGATACGCTTGTCAAGATTGGCAAGCGGCCGGTCTGAGAAGGGGTTTCAGCTGGCTGAATATTGGTAAAGCTAACTAGGTCAGACGCTTGCAGAGACGTTTTTAGGATAACAAGACCTGGCCATAGAGAAGTGCCACCAGCACCGCACCGGTGGTTTCGATATCGATCACGATTTTCATGAGCTGCCTCCTATTGTGAGTGGTTCAGTCACGAATCTATTTCCAGTACTTGGTAAGGCGAAAGATAGAGCTCGCGCATGATGACATGAGCCAGTTCGTCGCTGGTCAGATTATCGTCATTAGTCAGCCAGACCATGATGGTGCTCACGATCGTATTGGTGACCAGGTTGATGGCATAGGCTGGCGGAATTTCTCGGCAGAAAGAGGCCGACCCCTTAACCACGCGCAGTTCGCGCAAGATGGCGGTTTGCAGTTCGTTGACGACGGTTCTATAAAATGATGCATCACCGTTAGGCCCAAGCAGGAAGGCCAGCAAGGGCCTATTTTTTGCGACCAAAGAAAGGATATCGACGATCACCGGGTAAGGTTTACCGGTCGCCAGTTCCTGCAGGTTCATGGTATCTGCCATTTCTTGGTCGAGTGTTTCTTTCAGCTTGGTCATAAATTGACTTTTGAGCTGTTCGATCAGGTCATCTTTGTCCAGGTAGTGCAGGTAGAAAGTGCCGCGGCTGATGCCGGTTGCTTTGATGAGATCGGTGACGGTGATTTGGCTGAGTGATTTTTCGCGGCCCACTTTGACCAAGGCGTCGATAATGGCGGCCTCAGTCTGGGCGTTGCGTTCTTGATGGGTTGTCATGGGGGTCTCCAGGTATTTGATGTACACTTTTTTAATTTTTGACCATAGAAATTTATGGCTGAGATGGTTTAATAATCACATAGTTTGATAAACACGGTGTTCATTATTTACCAATTGGAGGAGACATGCAATGACGAGTTTTATTTCGGTCAAGGACGAGACCAAGACGTACGGCACCGGCAGTCATGCGGTGACAGCAAACAAGGACATCAGCTTTGAAATCGAACCTGGCGAGCTGACGATCATATTGGGCGCATCGGGGGCGGGCAAGTCGACCCTGCTTAACGTGCTTGGTGGCATGGATCATCTGACTTCTGGTTCTGTGAACGTTAATGGTGTGGAGTTGGGCGAGCTAGATAAGCGTGGACTCAATACATATCGCCGCAAGCAAGTCGGGTTTGTTTTTCAGTTTTACAACTTGGTTCAGAACCTGACCACCGTTGAGAACGTTGAGCTGGCCTCAGAGATCGCGCCGGACGCCGTCGATGCGGTTCAGGCATTGACGCAGGTTGGGCTGAAAGATCGCATCGAGAATTTCCCAGCGCAGCTTTCCGGTGGGGAGCAGCAGCGGGTGGCCATTGCCCGTGCTATGGCCAAGAACCCTGACTTACTACTGGCGGACGAACCGACTGGTGCCTTGGATTACAAGACCGGCAAGAAGATCTTGCAGCTGTTCCAAGATTTTGCCCGCGAATCCGGCAAAAACGTGATCATCGTGACGCATAATTCAATGATTCGGCCAATGGCGGATCACGTGATCGAGATCGCAGACGGCCAGGTCAAGGCAGACGAGCGCAATGAGAAACCGACGCCTGTGGCCGAGATTGAATGGTAGGCGAGCGCGATGAAGATGCTAAATAAGAATATCGCGCGTGAGTTTAAGCTTTCCATTGCCCGCTTCATCTCAGTTTCCGCGCTGCTAATGCTTGGTGTGTTCGTATTGATCGGGCTGAATGTTACTGGTTCGAACATGCGCAGCACCGCGCAGAAGTCCTATACTGCAGAGCACCTTGCCAGCACCTTGCCGATGCCAAGGTGACGTCGACAGTGGCCCTTGATGCTAAAGACCGGCAGACGGTGCGTCAGCTGTCCGGGATCAAGACCGCAGAGTTCGGGCATACGACCGACGTTGTGATCAAAGACAGTCGGCATGCGCTGCGGATTCAGAGCAACCCGCAGACGCTGTCGAAGCTCACGATCACGAAAGGCCGCAAAGCCAAAGCCGCTGATGAAATCGTCTTAAGCGATAAGCTGTCTGGCAAGTATAAGCTCGGACAGCACGTCAGTTTTACTTCGGGCAAAACTGGCAGCACAACCGGCTTAGAGAAGCAGACCTATAAGATCGTTGGCTTTGCCACTTCAACCGCATTCCTGAAGAAGGACAGCCTCGGTTCTACTAGTCTCGGCAGCGGAACACTGTACGGATTTGGTTACGTGACCAAGTCGGCGTTTTCCAGCAGCAAGCCGAACGTTGCCCGGTTGGCCTTTACTAATCCTAAAGGTCAGGCATACTCAACCAGCTACGAGCACCACGCCAAGACGCTGACGGACAAGCTGCAAAAGAAGCTGAATGCACGCAATAAAACGCGCGTGGCAGACCTGCGCACAGAGCTGAATGACAAGATCAGTTCTGGGGACAGTCAGATCCAGACGAATGAAGCAGCAATCGAGACTGCCAGCACACAGCTGAATGCAGCACAGCAGCAGCTGTCAACGCAGCTCGCCGCAGCCAAGACGGCGAACAATGCCACGGCGGTTGCCCAGATCGACGCCAAACAGCAGGCACTCGATCAACAGACCGCCGCATTGAAGTCTAAGCAGACAGCGCTGGCAACGGCGAAGTCTGATCTGGCAGAGGCCAAGACAACGCGCAAGCAGCTGGGTGACGTGACCTTTACTGTTGAAAGTCGTAACGATTATAACGACGGCTACAATAATTACGGTGAAGATGCCCAGCGGATCGACGTCTTGGGCCGCTCTTTCCCAGCGTTCTTCTTCCTGATCGCGATTCTGGTCAGCTTCACGACGATGCAACGCATGGTCGAAGAAAAGCGTATCGAGATGGGGATCATGCGTGCCCTTGGCTACAGTACCGGCGAAGTGATGCGTGAGTTCTTGGTTTACAGCGTGACTACGGCGGTTACCGGGACAGTGCTTGGCAGTGTCCTTGGGTTGGTCGTCCTGCCGCGTATCATCTTCAACGCCTACACGGCTAACTTCAACTTTTCAACGCTGCTGCTGGCACCACATCTCGGCTATGTCGCGGTGAGCCTGGTGTTAGCCTTGGCGTCAACGGTGCTGGCATCATGGCTGGCGGCGCGGTCTTCTTTGAAGATCATTCCGGCCGAGCTGATGCTGCCGAAGCCGCCGGCAAATGGTTCGCGAATCCTTTTGGAACGGATCAAGCCGTTGTGGCGGAAGATGAGCTTTTCCTACAAAGTGACCGCCCGCAACCTGTTCCGATATAAGGGCCGCATGTTCATGACGATCATCGGGGTCGCCGGGGCCACCGCGCTGATGATTACCGGTTTTGGGATTCGCGACTCGTTGAATACTCCTGGATTATTCATAGAATTTCAAAAAAGCAGCGTAATCCCACGATTCACACGGGACTGCGCTGCTTTGGTGTTTCACCCATTGGGTGCGCCTATATGCTAAGGTTGAGTCGACAAAAACCATCACGAAAGCG
>NZ_BOLU01000043.1:0-11147 GCF_016861825.1 Lacticaseibacillus sp. 866-1
GTTGATTCTCTTCCAATTTGATGCGAACAATCTCTGGCTTCTCATCCAATAAAAATCACCTCACCATATTTGATGAGGCAATCATATCGCCCAGAAGCTGGCATTCATATCCGGTCTGTTATTAGGTGCTTACGTTTACTGCACATCGGCCGGCTGTCAAATATTTAAGGCTACAAAAAACCGGCCATTTGAGAATGGCCGGTTCATCAAGCCTGATGCCGCAAACAGGAGTCGAACCTGCACAGGGAAAACCCTACAGCGACCTGAACACTGCGCGTCTGCCAATTCCGCCATTGCGGCAGCAACAACCAGTATTATACCAAGCGTTGCCCGTTTTTGCCAACGATGATTGTCATCGACGCCAAAAATCCCCGCTCAGATGAGCGGGGACAAGTGTTGGGCATCATTCAGAGGGGGCCGAATGACGCCATAGTGCCATTAGAGCTGACCTTGTTCCTTCAACTCTTTGGTGTAGCGGGCCTCTTCCTCTTCGTTGCAGTAAACGTAGTGGCCAGGCTTGATCTCGACAAACTTCGGCTTGTCGGTTTCGTAGTGGTGCATGCTTGGGTCGTAGACATACGACTTGCGCGTGCGGGCAATTTGCGGATCCGGCACCGGCACAGCCGAAAGCAACGCTTCGGTGTACGGGTGAATCGGGTTCGTGAAGAGCTCTTCAGTGGGTGCCAGCTCCAAGATTCGGCCGGCGCGAATGACTGCGATCCGATCGGAAATGAACCGAACAACGGACAGGTCATGCGCGATGAACAGGTACGTGACGCCTTGTTCACGCTGGAACTTCTTCAGCAGGTTCAGCACCTGCGCCCGAATGGAAACATCCAGCGCGGAAATCGGCTCGTCGGCCACCACGAGGTCCGGCTGCATGATCAGCGCACGGGCAATCCCAATACGCTGACGCTGGCCACCAGAGAATTCGTGGGGGTAACGGTACAGCTGTTCTGGCAGCAACCCAACTTCCTCAAGCATCGTGCGGACCTTTTTGACGCGATCTTCTTCGGAATCGAACAGCCCATAGTTGTACAGGCCTTCCGAAATGATGTAGTCGACAGTCGCGCGGTCGTTCAACGAGGCGGACGGATCCTGAAAAATCATCTGAATCTTGCGCTCGATCGAATGCTTTTTCCGTTCGGAGATTTTACCGTTGATCTGCTCGCCTTCAAAGGTAATGGTGCCTTTTTCGGTCGGGTTGATGCCCAAAATAGCGCGGCCAATGGTGGTCTTGCCAGAACCGGACTCGCCAACCAGCGAGAAAGTCTCGCCCTTGAAAATGTCAAAGTTGACATCCTGAACGGCGACAAACTTATCTTTACCTGAGCCAAAGGAGATCTGCAGATCCTTCAGGCTGACAATTGTTTCTCGATCATTCGCCATCTGCATCGTCCTCCTTCTTGTCGCTTAACGTGAGATCCAAGTTCTCCAAGTGAGACTCGGCCACCGTCGCGGCCATCCGTTCATGCAGGTTTTGGATCAGTTCCGGCTTTTCCGTCTTCGGCGCCCGCGGGTCCAAGAGCCAGGTCTTGGCATAGTGAGTGTCGGAAACCTTGAAGAACGGCGGATCGGCCTTAAAATCGACCTTCATCGCCCACGGATCACGCGGCGCAAAGGCGTCACCGACAATGTCCTTGTACAGACTTGGCGGCGTGCCTGGAATTGAGTACAGCTGGCCGCCTTTTTGCGCCAACTGCGGCAGAGAAGAAAGCAGGCTCCAGGTGTACGGGTGACGCGGATCATAGAAGATCTCGTCGCAGGTCCCGTACTCGATGATGCGGCCGGAATACATGACGGCGATGCGATCGGCAATCGACGCCACCACCCCCAGGTCATGCGTGATGAAGATGGTCGTGAACCCATCTTCCTTCTGCAAAGACTTGATCAGATCCAGAATCTGGGCCTGAATCGTGACATCCAGCGCCGTCGTTGGCTCGTCGCAAATCAGGATGTCAGGCCGGCATGCCAGGGCAACGGCGATGACAATGCGCTGCCGCATCCCACCAGAATACTCAAAGGGGTACTCATTGTAGCGCGCTGCCGCATTCGGAATACCGGTGCGGTTCATCAACTCGATGGCGATCTGCTTGGCTTCCGCCTTGGACTTGCCTTGGTGCTTGACCACAACTTCTGCGATCTGAGATCCAATCGTCCGAATCGGGTCAAGCGAAGTCATGGGATCCTGGAAAATCGTGGCAATTTCATTACCGCGAATGCCTTCCCACTGCTTATCCTTGGTCAGCTTTTCCAGATGCTTGCCCTTGTACACGATCGTGCCACCGGCGATTTCACCATTTTCTTCCAGCATCCCGGTGAAGCTCTTGGTCAAGACTGACTTACCGGAACCGGACTCACCAACAATGGCCAGCACTTCGCCCTTGTAGAGATCCATCGAAACATGGTGAATCGCCTTGAGCGTCTTGCCACGGACATGGAAGTGAACAGAGAGGTCGTCAATTTTTAGAATTGGTTCTTTTTCGTCACTCATTGTCACTCCCCCTTTTATAAGTGTGTGCGCGGATCTGACGCATCAGCCAGCCGCTGGCCGACCAAGTACAGGGAAACCGCGATCAGCGCCAGCACAATCACTGGCAGCCAGAACAGGTATGGATAACTCGTCATGTAAGGCGAATACTTCGAAATCAAGCGGCCCAGCGACGGGGTGCTTGCCGAAAGCCCAACCCCTAAGAAGGAGAGGAACACTTCGTAAGAAATGTAGGACGGCAGCGACAGCGAGACCTGCGTGACAATGACGGATGTCAGGTAAGGCATAATGTTGCGCAGGACCATGCGGCCCAGCCCAGTGCCGAGCGTCTTGGACGCGATGTTGTACTCACGGTCACGCATGATCATGACCTGAACCCGGATAAAGTACGCCGTGCCAAGCCAGCCGGTGACAGTCATGGCGAAAATCAGGTTCCAGAAGCCCGCCCCGAAGGAGTAGGACAGCACCATGATGATCAGCAGCTGAGGCACGTTTGAAATGACGTTGTAAACTTCCAACATGATGCGATCGAGACCCTTGGAGGTGCCCCAAATCGCGCCAACTGCAACCCCGATGACCGTCGTGATCAAGGTCGCAATGACGGAAATTGAGATGGAAATTTTGGCGCCGGCCCAGATCGCGTCAAACAGCGATTGCCCGTTGTCATCGGTCCCAAACCAGTACTTGGCATTCGGCCAATTATACCGCGCCCCGAAATCATTGATCTTGGCCACGTTGTTCAGGGAATACCCCGAAAATGACGGCTGAATGAACGACATCAGTAGAATCGCCAACATTAACAGCAACAGGAAAATGGTGACCTTACTAGAGAAGAAGGCACGACCCACAGAACCCCAGTAGGAATATTTTTCTGTATCCAGTTTTTCGGTTTCCAGCTTGTCGATCTCAACCGGGGTAAAGTCGGAGTCCAGAATTTCTGGTTGAGTAGACTCTTTATCAGCCATAGGCTATTCCTCCCCCTTCGATGTGTCAGACGACGACAACTTGATCCGCGGATCAACCAAGACCATGGCAATGTCGCCAAGCAGCACTGACAAGACGGCAATCGTGGTGAAAATGAAGACCAGTGCGATCACGACCGCATTATTGTGTTGGGAAATCGAATCTGGCAGCATCTTCCCCATCCCAGGAGCAGCGAAGATTTCTTCGGTCATGGTAGCCCCACCAATCAAGCCGATGATGGAGCCGGGAATGCCCTGAACGATTGGAATCGAGGCATTCTTGAAGATATGCTTGGTGTAAATCTCACTTTCGTTCAGACCCTTGGCCTTCGCGAATTTCACGTAATCGGACTTCTGCTGGTCGATCATGTAACGCCGGAACCAAATGACCAGCCCGGACACACTCAGCAGCCCTAAGACCACTGAT
Source organism: Lacticaseibacillus sp. 866-1 (assembly GCF_016861825.1). NCBI lineage: Bacteria > Bacillati > Bacillota > Bacilli > Lactobacillales > Lactobacillaceae > Lacticaseibacillus > Lacticaseibacillus sp. 866-1. The sequence goes on from NZ_BOLU01000043.1 coordinate 3,881, forward strand.
GGCAGAACCCAAGAGCGCCAGTTCTCAGCGCCCAAAGTCGGGAACGAATCCGGCAGGCCGAATAGCGTGGCACCCAGATAACGGAAGACGTAGATAAAGGCCAAACTTGGCACGGCGATCAGCACGGTGACCACGAAGGTCCCGGCCCGATCGAACCACTTGCCCTTTTTCCGTGCCATGTAAATGGCGACCGGAATCGCAATGGCATAGGAGATAACAAGCCCAACCAGCCCGGCCCGCACGGATGTCCCAATCATTGATGGATCGCGATTGATCTGTTCGGTGCTGGTGTAGTCGTCCTTGTACTGCTCAAACGCTTCGGGATCACGGTGCTTACGCGGCTGGTAGGCTCGCGTGTAAACATCATCCGAGGTGACAAGCTTCCGGCCATTCGGGAAGGTCTTGGTAATGCTATCAGCAGGGCCTTGGCCGCCGCCGATTACCTCACTGACGGGTTCGCCAGCATAAGACGGGTAGGAGGTCCCGAGGTTGAACTTCAGGAAGTTCTCGTGAATGTAAGGGAACTTCGAGTTGAAGTAAAGTTGGTAACGATACTTCGTTCCTGAACCAACGACCGCCCAGCCGACCAGCGGATCGTGCTTGATCTTCAGGTAGCGTGGCAGATTCGGGTTCTTCGGGTCGTGAATGGCCCATGGGGTATCGATTTTGATCATGTTGCCGTAGAAGCGGCCGAGCCGTTCCCAAATCGGCAGATCACGAGTGGCATAGTAGTCCTTGCTGATCTTGAAGCGATGCAAGGTATAGCCATTAGCCTTCGTCCATTTTGCGAACGCGGCTTGGTTGGAGGCGGTATGGGCGGCAGTCACAGTGACCTTCGGGTCGGCTTTTTCGACCGTCTTGATCAGGGACCTGGTGTCCATGTAATCGATATAGTTCATTTTTTCGTACGCGTTGTTCTTGTAATCAGTCAGCGAGTCCGGCTTCGAGGACAACTTGTTGATCATCGGATCCTGCTTGAACACGTCCCGGCGTGGGATCATGGTGTAAATCAGGATGAATGTCAGGGTCGTGACCAGAAAGATACTCACGATTGAACGAAGTACGCGAAAGAACAGATACTTCTTCATGTGCGGTTCCCCCTCTTATCTTCATTAAAGAAAAAGGGCTAGTCACATTATCAGTGTGCTAGCCCTTTAACACGCCTAAGTTCAAAGAGCTTATCGAGTCAGCTCAAAGCTTAGTTTACTTGTCCTGTTCCTTCGCAATTTCAGCGCGCTTTGCAGTCCACGCCTTGAGTGCTTTGTTAAACTGAGCAGTCGTTACAGGCTTAGCTTGCAGCTTCGTCCCGTCGAACCGAGATGAGCCGGCGCCAGTCCATGACTTCTTGCCAGTGAATGGAACAACTTTCGTTACAGAAGGAGTACCGCCCAGAGAATTGATCGGAATCTGAACACCTGTGCTCAGCAGGTAAGCTTCAGCCTTGGCAAATGCCTTGTTGCGGGCGTTCGTATCGGTTGTGATGGCTTCAGCCTGGTTGACCAGCTTTTCGTACTGATCAAGACCAGCGGCCTTAGCAGCGGCTGCGTAGTCTGCTTTATCAGCAGCAGAAGTCAGCGCGGAAGCTGGGGTCAGGCCCAAGGTGTTCAGCAGCGCACCGCTAGATGGCTTGTAGATGTCCAGGTAAGTGGAAGGATCCAAGTAGTCAGGGCTCCAACCAGAAGCATTACTGATATCAAAGTCTGATTGTGCACCGGTTGCAGCTTGGTAAGTCCCAGCCAGGTACTTGTCTTCAGCAGCTTGGATAATGTCGATTTGAACATTGTCCTTGCCCAGAACAGATTCAACCGAGTTCTTGAAGGACTTGGCCTTGTTCAGCTGCAGCGCCTGCTTTTCCTCTTCAGGAAGATCAAGCTTGATTGGGAAGGAAACCCCTTCGGCCTGCAGTGCTTTCTTCGCCTTGGCGAATTCAGCCTTGGCAGCAGCCTTGTTGTAAGTCCCATCCTGTGCGTCGGTCAGGTCCATGTCCTTGTACTCGGAGCCCAATGCGTGAAGATCACTCTGCGTGAAGGTCCCGATGTTCTTGCCGTCGGCCTGAACGAAGGTAGGCGGGATGAAGGAGTTACGCAGCGACTTCGTAGCACCAGCGGCGCCAGTGGACTGCGCGTTGTACGCGGTCTTGTCGAACGCGAACTGAATTGCCAAACGGAAGTCCTTGTTCAAAACAGCCTTCTTGGTGTCAGCCTTTTCCTTGTCCGTCTTCTTGTCAGTCATGTTGTATGACTTACGATCCAAGTTGAAGGTCATGTTGTAGGTCGAAGCGTCTTGCGGGCCCCAAACAATGTCCTTCTTGTTAACATCCTTGTAACCAGGCAGGTTCGGATATACCCGGGCCTGACTGAAGTCACCCTTTTGGAAGGACTTGTACAAAGCGTCTGGGTTTGACCCATCGTTGTAGGTTTCCTTGACGTCGGTGATGTGGACGTCCTTCTTGTTCCAGTACTTCGGGTTAGCCGTGTACTCGATGACAGACTTCGAAGTGAAGTTCTTCAGCAGGTATGGGCCATCGTAGAGAATCCCGTTAGCCTTTGGCTGGCCATAGCTCTTGCCCTTTTCAGCCAAGAACTTGGCGTTGACTGGCTCCAAGATGCCGTATTGCAGCTTGGAGTTCCAGAATGGTTCAGCCTCATTCAAGGTGTACTGGATCTTGTTGTTGCCAACGACTTTGATGCCAACCTTCTTGAAGTCCTTCGTCTTACCATTAACGTAATCATCCAACCCGACAATCGAGTTTTGAACGATGTACAACGTTTCGGACTTCGCCTCGACGGCGTGCTTCATGCCAGTGATAAAGTCTTGCGGCTTAACAGTGGCATAAGTGTTGCCCTGACTGTCGACCCACTTGACACCCTTGCGCAGCGTGTAAGTGTAGGTCTTGCCACCATTGGTGACCTTGTATGAACTTGCCAGGCCTGGGACGATTTCACCATACTTGTTGGTGGTCATCAGAGGTTCCTCGAAGTTGGCCAAGTGGTCACTGTTGGTTGCACGGCTGGTGACCGAGTAATCAAAGTTATCCGGATCAGTCGAATAGACATAGTTATAAGTGCTGGTTGAGGTACCGTTGCTGCTTGCTTTATTCCCGCAAGCTGCGAGCAGTGTGGCCAACGTCAATGCGACGACCACCGCGCCTCGTTTCTTATTCATCTTCATACACATAAGCCTCCAACCTATGAGATAGTTCCCAATTCCGCCTCTAACGTTCTTGAGAATATCTAAGATTATAAATTGATTAGAGGGGGGTGTCAAGCATGTGTGGAGATTTTTCGCGAACAAATGCGATTTTTCCTTGAACAATTCAGGCTGGCGCTGGGGTTGAAGCACCTTTTTTTGACCACTTCACGCTGATTTTTGCCGATTTTCTGGTGTCTACCGCTCCTTCACCAGCCCCGCTCTCTCAGCATTTGCTAAGTATTAAAGGATTCTAAGCCGCCCAGTCGGCTTCTTAGAATATGCAAGGAAGACCGCAATATTTAAAATCGAGAATATTTTTCCCGCGTCGATTCAACTGCCTGGTTTTGAAACACCTGGTGTAAAAATGACACAAAAAAACTGGTCATCTCTTGATGACCAGCCTGGTTGATGCCTGATGCCGCAAACAGGAGTCGAACCTGCACAGGGAAAACCCTACAGCGACCTGAACACTGCGCGTCTGCCAATTCCGCCATTGCGGCAACAACAGGATTAAGTATATCAACCAAAGGCCTGCTTGCCAACCCTTTTTTGAAAAAAGCCGGGTAATGCTGCGGTATAATGCTCATGAGGTGAGCATTGTGAAGAAAATTCCGGCATCCTGCATCAACCAAGTGGTTCAGCCGCGGCCGCCAGAGAGCCACAAAGGCACTTTTGGGCGCGTACTCGTGATTGGCGGCAGCGCCCAGTTTGGTGGGGCCGCAATCATGGCTGCCAGTGCTGCGGTTTATAGTGGCTCGGGCCTAGTCAGCGTTGCCACCGACCCGGTCAACCGCACGGCACTGCATGCCCGCCTGCCCGAGGCCATGGTCATCCCCTACGATGATCCCGAGGTGAAAAAGCTAATCCCAACCATGGACGTGGTCGCCATCGGGCCAGGGCTTGGCACCGATGAACTGGCAGCAACGATTCTGACGCGGGCACTCGAAGCGCTCACTGAGTCGCAGACGCTCATTATCGATGGCTCCGCAATCACGCTGATTGCCGACCGCCAGTTGGCGGTCACTCACGCGAAAACCGTGTGGACCCCGCACCAAATGGAATGGCAGCGGCTGTCAGGAATTACCATCAAGGATCAGGATGAGCACTCGAATCAACAAGCCGCCGCCAAGCTGCCTGGCACTGTGATTGTCAAATCGCACCGCACTCAGCTATTCACCCCGACGACCAGCTACGAAAACCCCCTGGGCACGCCGGCGATGGCCACTGGCGGTATGGGCGATACCTTGGTGGGCATTCTAGCCGGCTTCACTGCTCAATTTGGCCTGAACGACGCTGCCCTTTGCGCGGCAGTCTATGCCCACAGCGCCATCGCCGAAGCGCTCGCCAAAACGAATTATGTCGTACTGCCTTCCGCGCTGATCCAGCAGCTGCCCCAGTACATGCAGCAGGCCGCGACAACTCGGGCCTGATACGCAAAAAGTCGAACCACCCGCGGGTGATTCGGCTATTTTTTTGCCTCCAGTAAGGCGGCCAGCTCTGCTTCTGTCAGCTCGCGATACTGCCCTGAAGGCAGTGACGCTGGCAAGTGCAGCGGGCCCATCTGAATCCGCTGCAAGGCGGTCACTTGGTTGCCAACCGCCTTCAGCATCCGCTTCACCTGGTGAAACTTGCCTTCATGAATCGTTAACTCGATCAACCGGCCTTCGCTGCCTGGCCGCACTGCCACCGTCGCCGGAGCACTGGTGAACTCTTGGAAGGTGATCCCCTCGGCCAGCTGGTCCGCCATGGCTGGCGTCAGCGCAGCCGCCAGCGACACCAGATAAGTCTTGGGCACGTGGCGCTTGGGCGAAAGCAGGGCATGGCCCAACGCCCCATCGTTGGTCAAAAGCAGCAGTCCAGTAGTATCTTTGTCCAGCCGGCCGACGGGATAAAGGCCTGGTCGCCTGTCTGCCGGCGCGATCAAGTCCAACACTGTCTTCTGCGTGGCATCGGAATTGGCGGTTAAAACCCCGCTAGGCTTGTTCATCAAATAGTACACCTGCAAGCAGCCGCCCACCGTTTTCCCGTCGACCGTCACAGTCGCGCCAGGCCCCACTGACACGCTGCCGTTGCGCACCTTTTGCCCGTTGATGGCCACCCGGTTGGCTTTGATCATTTTTTTGACGTCACTGCGCGTGCCGTATTGCAGATTGGCCAAGTAGCGGTCTAATCGCATCGGCGTCACCTGATGTGCAGCCGCGCACGCAGCCGCCCGACGCGCTCGCCCAGCACCATATCGGCCAGCCGCGTTTTGAGCAGCGCATACCCGTAAATCAGCACGCCGATTGGCACGGCAATCAGCAAGGCCACAACGGCCCCAACTGCGCGCTCAGGCGCGATCACGAGTCCAATCAGCCACACGAGCAGTCGAACCACCACGGCCATCACGGCTGAAAACAGTGTGATGCCGAGCAGCCGCCGCGCAGTCTGGCGCAGGCGAACCGGGTACCGCTGACGCAGCGCCTGAATCATTAAGACGCTGGAGACCAGCATACCAGCCAGGGTCGCGACCAGCGCTCCCCAGACGTTCAGAAAGTAAATCAAGGGCCACTGCAGCACGACCTTGACCACCATCCCGATCAGCATGTCGTAAATCGCGACGCCGTTGTGAAACAGCCCCTGCAGGGCCGCGGCGAGCACCGTGAACAGCCCCATGGCAACGGCAACAAAGGCCGACAGGACCAGCAGGCGAATACCCAACTGATCATAGGAGTAAAAGACCACGTACAGCGGTTTGGCCACCGCCGCCATGCCAAGCGCGCATGGCACCATGACAATGAAAAACAGCTGAAGCAAGTTGGTGACTTGTTCGCCGATGGCGTGCTTATCCCCCCGGGTCTTCGCCCCGGACAGCAGCGGCAGCACGGTCGACGCCATGGCAACAGCCAGACTGATCACGATCATAATCAGTTTGTTGGCATTGCCAGCGTAAAGCGTGAATAGACTGTTCAGCTCCTGCGTGGTCGCCTGCCAGTGGCTGGCCATCATGGGATTGAAGGTATACTGATCAAACAGATAATAGAGATTGATGCCAGAGCCGATGACGATGAACGGCACCGCCTGGGCGATGATTTCCTTCAGGATCCGAGGCGTCGAGATCTTGACAGCATCGGTCGAGCCGGCGACCAAAGTCTGAAACTTTTGCCGGCGCGACACCAACACCAGCACCAACAGCAGCAGGCCGAACAGTGCCCCGACAAACGCCGCAAACGTTGACTGTGAGGCCGCGTCCACGTAATTATGACTGCCGAGCACCATGATGGCATATGTCATCACCAACATGTAAATCACTCGCGCGACTTGCTCAACCAGCTGAGACAACGCAGATGGTGCCATGTCGCTGTACCCCTGGAAGAATCCGCGCAGCGTACTCATCACCGGAATGATCAACAGCGGCCAGGCCAGCGACCGATACACCTGAGTCAGCGCGGCATCGCCCAGCGCCAGCCACGGGGCCAACACCCACATCAGACCAAATGACAGCAGCCCCATGACGCCCATTAAAATGGTGCCCTGCCGAAACAGCCGGACGCCGGTGCGGTACTCGTTCATGGCATTATAATGGGCCACCTGCTTGGAAATTGCCCCAGGTACACCGGCCGTCGCAATGGTCAAGAAGATGCTGTAGATGTTATAGCCCTTAGTAAACAGGTTGTTGGCCGCCAAAAAGGCCGCACCCAGCCAGATGCGCCATGGAATGATATAAATCGCCCCGAGTACGCGGGACAATATGCTTCCGGCCGTCATCCAAGCCGAACCGCGCAGCATTTGCTCCTGCGCGTTCGGTGTTTTGACCTGCGGATTTTTTGCCATGCCGTTACCCCAATTTTCTACAGAAAGATGTGTTTATCGTTGCGGATCAGATTAGTCTCTATTTTAAGGGAAGCCTCGGCCCCTTTCAATTGGAACCCCAAGACGTTAGCAATCCGTAAGTTTTCACATAAAAACCACCCGTCGAACGGGTGGTTTTCTCTGGGGCTATAAGCCCCTGTTGCTGGCTGCGTCTCAAGGCGCTGGCCTCACTTCGTTCAAGGCCTACTGCGATTGCCACTTTAACCGCCTCTGGAAGAGGCTC
>NZ_BOLU01000044.1:0-9106 GCF_016861825.1 Lacticaseibacillus sp. 866-1
AGAGTAGTTGGTGGGTGACTGCCTGCGAGGGTAGGAAGCTGCCGCGCTTTATATTGATGGAGGATTAGCTCAGTTGGGAGAGCGTCTGCCTTACAAGCAGAGGGTCACAGGTTCGAGCCCTGTATCCTCCATTGGATCTTTGATCCACCCAAGCTTTTTGCGGAAGTAGTTCAGTGGTAGAACGCCACCTTGCCATGGTGGAGGTCGCGGGTTCGAATCCCGTCTTCCGCTGTTGCCTTAGGCAGCAAAATTGAATAATGCACCCATAGCGCAACTGGATAGAGTGTCTGACTACGAATCAGAAGGTTGTAGGTTCGACTCCTACTGGGTGCATCCTCGGGAAATAGCTCAGCTTGGTAGAGCACCTGGTTTGGGACCAGGGGGTCGCAGGTTCGAATCCTGTTTTCCCGATAGGGCGAAGGTCATCGTCCTAGTAGCATTTTCGCGGTGTAGCTCAGCTGGCTAGAGCGTCCGGTTCATACCCGGGAGGTCGAGGGTTCGATCCCCCCCGCCGCGATCGACTTGGACCTTTAGCTCAGTTGGTTAGAGCAGGCGGCTCATAACCGCTCGGTCGTAGGTTCGAGTCCTACAAGGTCCATCGCCTTTGCAGTGAGGACCGAAAAAGTTTAATATTAACGTTATCGCGGGATAGAGCAGTCTGGTAGCTCGTCGGGCTCATAACCCGGAGGTCGTTGGTTCAAATCCAGCTCCCGCAATTGGTTCCATGGTCTAGTTGGTTAGGACGCCTGCCTGTCACGCAGGAGATCACGAGTTCGAGTCTCGTTGGAACCGGTGTCGGCTCGGTAGCTCAGTTGGTAGAGCAATGGATTGAAGCTCCATGTGTCGGCAGTTCGATTCTGTCCCGCGCCATCTCCGCTGACACGCGGGTGTAGTTTAGTGGTAAAACCACAGCCTTCCAAGCTGTTGTCGCGAGTTCGATTCTCGTCACCCGCTGGATCGATTTTTGGGCCTATAGCTCAGCTGGTTAGAGCGCACGCCTGATAAGCGTGAGGTCGATGGTTCAAGTCCATTTAGGCCCATTGCGGCAAAAGCTGCATAAATTGAATAGTAAAATGGAGAAGTACTCAAGTGGCTGAAGAGGCGCCCCTGCTAAGGGTGTAGACGGGTCATACCGTGCGAGGGTTCAAATCCCTCCTTCTCCGTTGATGGCCCGTTGGTCAAGTGGTTAAGACACCGCCCTTTCACGGCGGTAACATGGGTTCAAATCCCGTACGGGTCATGGGGTCATGGAGAATTACCCAAGTGGCTGAAGGGGACGGTCTTGAAAACCGTTAGGTGGGTCAAACCACGCGAGGGTTCGAATCCCTCATTCTCCTTTTAACATTATCGCGGGATAGAGCAGTCTGGTAGCTCGTCGGGCTCATAACCCGGAGGTCGTTGGTTCAAATCCAGCTCCCGCAATTACAATTGAATATTGTTGGTTCCATGGTCTAGTTGGTTAGGACGCCTGCCTGTCACGCAGGAGATCACGAGTTCGAGTCTCGTTGGAACCGTTAATGGCTCGGTAGCTCAGTCGGTAGAGCAATGCATTGAAGCTGCATGTGTCGGCGGTTCGATTCCGTCCCGCGCCATTTATGGAGGATTAGCGAAGAGGCTAAACGCGACGGACTGTAAATCCGTTCCTTCGGGTTCCTAGGTTCGAATCCTAGATCCTCCATTTTTTATAGGGATATAGTTTAAAGGTAGAACTACGGTCTCCAAAACCGTCAGTGTGGGTTCAATTCCTACTATCCCTGCTTTTCTTATTATGGCGGATTTGGTGAAGTGGTTAACACACTGGTTTGTGGATCCAGCATACGTGGGTTCGATTCCCACAATCCGCCCTTGATTGGGATATAGCCAAGTGGTAAGGCAACGGACTTTGACTCCGTCATGCGCTGGTTCGAATCCAGCTATCCCAATTGCGAAGAGCAACTCCTGGCGGTGTAGCCAAGTGGTAAGGCAAAGGTCTGCAAAACCTATATGCGTCGGTTCGAATCCGATCACCGCCTTCTTGGACAAGCCAAGAGAAATTCTAATATGCCGCTGTGGCGGAATTGGCAGACGCGCCAGACTCAAAATCTGGTTCCAGCAATGGAGTATCGGTTCGACCCCGATCAGCGGTAGACAGACCCTTGCAGGGGTCTTTTTTTTTACCAGATGACAAACTTGTTATGTAAATTTCAGTCCATAGATGGATGGTTTCAGTAAGGTTTCTGTTAAACTTAACGTTATGAAGGCCTGAAAATTGCTCGCGGGCATGAGTGTCGTATACTGTAAATAAACAAGGCGTTGGGAGGCGTAAAGATGAACATCGGGATTTTCACTGATACCTATTTTCCTCAAGTGAGCGGTGTTGCGACGTCAATCAAAACGCTGAAAGATGATCTGGAGCGGAAGGGGCATTCCGTCTACATTTTCACCACGACGGATCCCCATGTGTCTGACGATGCGGTGGAGCCCAATGTGTTTCGCTTTGCTAGTGTCCCCTTTGTGTCCTTTACGGACCGCCGAGTTGCAGTTCGGGGGTTGTTCCATGCCTATTCTGTGGCCAAAGAGTTGCAGCTGGACTTGGTCCACACGCAAACTGAGTTCTCCATGGGCTATATCGGGAAGTTTGTGGCGCGCCAGCTCAAGGTGCCAACGGTGCACACGTATCACACCATGTATGAGGATTACCTGCATTACGTGATGAATGGGCATCTCCTGCGACCGTATCACGTGAAGCAGTTCATGCGGGCTTACCTCTACCATGTGACCCAGGTGATCACGCCGTCGATGCGCGCCAAGCAGTCACTTTTGGGCTATGGCATCAAAACCCCAATGACTGTCATCCCAACGGGCGTCGACCTGACGCAGTTCAAGGCCGCCAAGAATCCGCACCTTCGCGAATCCCTGGGCCTCAGCGACGTGCCCGTTTTGCTGTCGTTGTCCCGAGTGGCGTATGAAAAACGCATCGACAAAGTGATTGCCGCGATGCCAAGTGTTCTGGCAGAGGTGCCAAACGCGGTGCTGCTGGTTGTCGGTGATGGGCCAGCACGGGAAGACCTTGAGCACCAAGCGCAAAACCTGGGCTTGGGTCAACATGTGCGGTTCATCGGGCAGATCGATCATGCGGATGTGCCCGACTACTACCGGGCGGCTGATATTTTCGTTTCTGCCAGCGATTCCGAGTCGCAGGGCCTGACTTACATCGAGGCCCTGGCGGCGGAGCGCAAGGTGGTGGCTCTTGCTGCCACCTACACCAATAGTCTGCTTGATGATCCGGCTATTGGCACGACTTTTACTACCCAAGGGGAAATGGTTCATCAGCTGGTCAACTATCTTGAACATCCTCACGCCTTTGATGATCCGGCACCGCGGGAGGCAAAACTGCGGGCAATTTCCGCGGACTTGTTCGGCGACCGAGTACTTAAAGTCTACGCACAGGCGCAGGAGCGGTTTGACGAAGAGATGGCCGAGGAAGCGGAGCGGCTTGACGAACCATCGATGAAAGGATAAACATGCTCGATATTCATATGTTCTCCTCAGCGGATAAGGTCGCGGGCCAAGGCGTCGGCGCCGTGTACACGGAATTGACTGCCCTATTGCGCAAGTATTTTCCTACCGAGTTTAAAATCAGCATCAATAAATATTCTCCAAGCCTGGTCAGTCATTACCACACGATCGACCCGGCCTTTTTTGCTTCCACCTTCAGTAAGCGGCGCGGCCAGAAAATCGGCTACGTGCACTTTCTGCCAGACACCTTGGATCAAAGCCTGCGCCTGCCTGGGGTGGCTCGGTGGACGCTGGACAAGTACACGATTGCCTTTTACAAGCGAATGGACCGGCTGGTTGTCGTCAACCCGAACTTTATCCCCAAGCTTGCGGCTTACGGCATTGACCCACACAAGGTGACGTTCATTCCCAACTTTGTCTCCCGGGAGACGTTCTATCCGGCGACCGCCGAGCAGAAGGCAATGCTTCGCAAAAAGCACGGTGTCGCCCAGGACGCCTTCGTGGTGTTCGGTGCCGGCCAGGTCCAGGACCGCAAAGGCGTCGATGATTTCATTGGCCTGGCGAAGCGCAACCCGCAGATGCAGTTCATCTGGGCTGGCGGCTTCTCGTTTGGCATGATCACCAACGGCTATGACCACCTCAAGGGGGAAGTCGAAAACGCGCCAGCCAATCTGAACTTCACTGGTATTGTGCCGCGTGATGAGATGGTCGACTACTACAATATCGCGGATGTCTTCTTGCTCCCGTCGTTTGATGAGTTGTTTCCGATGTCGGTGCTCGAGGCGTTTTCGACCGGTACGCCTGTCATGGTGCGCGATTTGGCGTTGTATGATGAGATCATTAGGCCATACGCGATGATGGCCAAGGACCAGGCGGCGATGAGTGCCGGATTGCAGGCACTGAAAAATGACGCCACGCTTCGCGGCGAGTACACTGAAAAGGCCGAGCAGGCGGCGGCGACTTATTCCGAGGACCGCTTGGCGCGGGTCTGGCATGACTTTTACCTGGCCCAGGCTAAAATCGGGGCACAGCGCGGATGAGCCGCGGAAATAAAATTGCGGCACTGGTCATGGTCCTGTTTGGCGTCGGCATTTTTGCCTTCGAAATGCGGACGGTCGACCTGCGTGCTGTGATCCACAGTCTTGCGACGATGAACCTGTGGTGGCTGCTGGGCGGCCTGCTGGTGATGATTGGCTCCTGGGTCGTCGAAAGTTTCGTAGTGCGCATGTTTGTTGAGCATGACGGTGAGCGGCTGAGTTTTAAGTCCGCGTTTCGGGTTCCTTTGGTCGAGCAACTGTTCAACAACATCACGCCGTTTGCGTCCGGCGGCCAGCCGGCTCAGCTTGTCGCCTTGATGCAAGCGGGGGTGGAAGGCGGTCGGGCCAGCTCAGTGCTGTTGATGAAATTTATCGTGTACCAGTTCATGGTGCTGATCAATTTTGTCTTTACTCTGATTGTTGGCTTCAATCAGGTGGCCAGCCGCTTTGGCGCGCTGTCTTTGCTCATTGTCTTCGGGTTTGTCATCCATGTGACGGTGATTATCGGGCTGCTGCTGGTGATGTACTATTACCGCTTCACCAAAAAACTGGTAGCCTGGTTCGTCCACATTGCAGGGTGGTTCATCTCTGATGAACGTCAGGCACGGCTGCAGGCGAAAATGGACGAAAAAATCGACACCTTTTATGCGGAGAGCCTGCATCTGAAGCAGGCTAAGCAAAAAGTCCTTAAGGCGTCCGTTTTGACGTTTATTCAGCTGCTGCTTTACTATTCGGTGCCGTATTTTGTGTTGCGAAGCTTTGGCATTGCGCATGTCAGCCTCGTCGAAGTGATGGTCATGCACGTGATGATCGTCATGATCGTGTCGCTGTTTCCAATCCCTGGCGGCACTGGCGGCGCGGAGTACAGTTTCAAGACCCTGTTTTCGACGTTCGTGCCTGGCCAAGCGCAGCTGGTGCTGGCGATGCTGCTTTGGCGGCTGCTGACGTATTACCTCGGGATGCTGCTTGGTGGTGTGGCCTTGGCAGTCACGCCGGACCGGATGGCCCAGCCCCGAAAACGAAAAAAATGCGATGACGCGGGATTTGGGTCCCCATAATGCGGAATTTTATGGTACGCTATGACAGAATAGAAAGGGGCCGCGTATGAAAAGCTCACAATTAGTAGCGATTATTAAACGCTTAGAAGCCATGCAGGAATCCGAGGACGGTTCAGTGCAGTCGCGCCGCTTTGAAAAAGAGGGCGTCGAAAAAGGGGAAGTCACTTTCGACCCAGCCACTGAGACTTACTCGCTTGAAGAAATGGCAACGCATCAGAAGTTTGAGTTTGACGACATCGACCTGGCAGCCATCGAGATTTACGATCTGCTGGATGATTCCGAGGACTAGCCGATTTGAGCCGGGCTTGCCCGGCTTTTTGTATACTCTGGATTTAATGTCATTAAGATGGCGTTAAATCCAAGGCGCGCGGGGCCGCTTGAATTGTCAATGGTTTGCCGATTGTGTAGACTTACCATTGTGTTCATGTACGTGTTTATCATTAACTATCTGGAGGAACTGTATGAAGTCGATCGGCGGTAAAATTCGCGGATTTTTTAATACCCGATTAGGTTTTTCTGTCCTGGCTATTGCACTGTTTTGGGCCAAGACCTATTGGGCATACAACACCAAATTTAACCTGGGCGTTAAGGGTCAGATGCAGCACCTGCTGTTGGCGTTGAATCCGCTGCCGACCACCATCTTGCTGTTTGGCTTGGCGTTTTATTTGAGTGGTCGCAAGTCTTATATCACGATGCTGATCATCGACTTTCTGACCTCGCTGTGGCTGTTTGCCAATGTCTTATATTACCGCGAGTTCTCGGACTTTCTGACGTTCGCGTTGATCAAGGATTCCGGCTCAGTGTCCAACAATCTCAGCAAAGGCGTGTTAGGCATTTTGCAGCCAACGGACTGGCTGGTCTTCTTTGACCTCGTCGTGCTGATCGTGCTGCTGGCCACGCACCTGATCCGAATCGACATCCGGCCGATCAAGAAGCGGTTTGCCCTCGGTGTGACCATCATGGCGCTGTTTATGATTGGCGCAAACCTGTCAATGGCGGATTCCGACCGGTCAGGGCTGTTGACCCGCACGTTTGATAATAATTACATCGTCAAGTACCTGGGACTGAATGCCTACACCGTCGTCGATGGCGTGAAAACCGCCCAGACGTCTGCGGAAAAGGCGAATGCCAAGGCGTCAGACCTCGATTCCGTCTTAGCCTACGTCAAAAATCACCAGGTATCCAAAAATGTTAGTTACTACGGCAAGGCCAAGGGGAAGAACGTCTTCATCATTCACTTGGAATCGTTCCAGCAGTTTCTGATTGATTACAAGTGGGACGGTCAGGAGGTCACTCCTAACCTGAACAAGATTTACCATGAGAACAACACCCTGAGTTTTGACAACTTCTTTAACCAGGTCGGCCAAGGCAAAACCGCCGATGCCGAAATGATGCTGGAAAATTCCTTGTTTGGTTTGCCTGAAGGTTCGGCGATGAGCACGGACGGCACCTCGAACACGTTCCAGGCGGCGCCGGCGATCTTGGATCAGCAGGGTTACACGACGGCGGCGGCGCACGGGGATGTTCCAAGTTTCTGGAATCGCGATAATACATATAAGTCCTGGGGTTACGATTACTTCTTTTCCAAGCAGTACTTCCCGAAGGTCAAGGATGGCGAGGTTGGCTACGGCATGAAGGACAAGCTGTTCTTGAAAGACGCTGCCAGTTATGTGGAGCAGCTGCCGCAGCCTTTTTACGCGAAGCTGATTACGGTGACGAACCATTACCCGTACACGCTGGATAAGAAGAATCAAACCATCAGCAAGACGGATACCGGTGATAAAACGGTTGATGGCTATGTTCAGACGGCGCACTATCTGGATCAGTCGATTGGCGAGTTCATGGCCTGGCTGCAAAAGAGCGGGCTGGATAAATCGAGCATGGTTGTTTTCTACGGCGACCATTACGGCATTTCTGATAATCATAAAAAGGCCATGGCCAAGCTGACCGGGATCAAGGACTTTAACGATTACAACAATGCGATGTACCAGCGCGTACCGTTTATGATTCACATGGATGGGCTTCAAGGCGGGGTCAACCACACTTATGGTGGTGAAATCGATTTTCTGCCGACACTGCTTCACCTGCTGGGGGTCGATACGGCGAACAACGTGATGTTTGGGACTGATTTGCTTTCTGCTCAGCATGATCAGACCGTGGCATTCCGAAATGGCGACTGGGTCACGCCGACAATCACCAAGGTGGGCAGCAGTTACTACGATACCGTCAGTGGTAAAGAATTGAAGAATCTGTCACGCAACCAGAAGCAGGTCATCGACACGGCGACCAACAAAGTCACGACAGAACTGTCGTTGTCTGATCGCGTCCTGAATGGCGATTTGCTCAGATTCTACACGCCTTCCGGGTTCAAGAAGGTCGACAAGACGAAGTACAATTATAACTTGAAAAAAGCGCAGGCCAGCCTCAAAAAAGCCCAGCAGGCAGGCACGAGTGCACTGGCTAAAAACGGGGGCAAGTCGTATGACGCCGACTATGTCACCGATGCGCCAGAGCTTGCGAACAATGGTAGTGGTAGCAGTAGTAGTGGCAGTGCTAGCAGCAGTTCTGCTTCCAAATAGCGGTGACTCACAAGACCTCCGAGTAACTCGGAGGTCTTGTTTGGAGAGTCACGGGTTTTGGAGTATGCTAATCGCGGCTGAAGAATCATTCTAATGTAGGTGAAAAAATATGGAAGAAACTGTGTATCACCAAACGATTGCCCAGCTTAAGGCCAATAAAATTCGGGTGACGCCACAGCGTGATGCAATCATTAAGTATTTGATTGCTAGCGAGGCGCACCCGACGGCCGAGAAGATTTACGCGGCGCTTTCGCCGCAGTTTCCGCACATGAGTGTGGCGACGGTCTACAATAATCTTAAACTGCTTGCGGATCTTGGGCTGATTGAAGAGATGAACGTTGGCGACATCGCGACTCATTTTGATTTTGCACTGGTGCCCCATTACCACGTAATTTGTCGCAACTGCGGTAAAATTGTCGATTTCAGTTATGATAAGTTGACAGATGTGGAAGCGGTGGCCGCCGCCAAGACCGGCTTCCTCGTTGATGGCCATCATCTTGAGGTTTATGGCTTGTGCCCAGAGTGCCAGATCAAGTTGGGTAAGACCACAGCTAAGGCAAAAAACGGTTAGATAATGAATAAATCCGAACGGGAAAGATGAATCTTTATTCTCCGTTCGGGTTTATTTTTTTTGTCGCGTCATTGGCTGATTAATGGTTGACGAGACCGCTTCATAGCTGGTAAGATACTTGTTGTTGTCAAAAGCAGGCTGATTGGAATCACACGACTGTTTATTCAACTAATGAATATTTAGTCAAAGCCATGTTGACAACGGTATGTTCGATAGATATACTGTTAAGGTTGTCTTTTGGACAAGGTAGTCCTTTGAAAACTGAACAAAGTTTCGTAAATGTGATAGGGCTTTTCAATGAAAGTTGAAAAGAATTAATTAACATGAGCGAAGTCAATTCGCAATAAACAACAAATCGAGCTA
>NZ_BOLU01000045.1:0-8697 GCF_016861825.1 Lacticaseibacillus sp. 866-1
ACTGGGTCGGTCTGTTCGTGGTGCATCGATCACCAACTTCTCCGCTCAGTCAGTATTCGCAACGCTCCAAACGTTGCTTTCAGACCGACCAGATGCGATTTCATGTCCCAAATACCGAGGTGAATAATCCAGGATACTATTGTTGATCGGCAGTTTGGCAATATTAGTCAGTATGATCTCGTGACCGTGTACAATCCCAATGCCGGCACCAGTGCAGTGCGTAAGGCGCAAGAAGCGGTAACGGATTCAAGCCAGGTCAAGCGCGATACTGCGGCGTATTTTGCCAATGTTTACGCGACCGCAAGCGGTTCTGATACGCGAGAAAGTATTGCTTTGATGGTACCGAAGTCTGATAGCCAGCTAGATCATTACATCAAGCTGCGTGACTATAAGACTGGTAAGAAGCTTTCACTGACCGATAATGGCGCAGTGGTGTCCCAGAAGCTCGCGAAGTTGCAAGGGGCGAGCGTCGGCGATACGATCAGTCTTAAAGACACTGATGGCACAGCGCACAAGGTCAAGATCGCAGCGATTACCACCATGTATGCCGGGCACTACGTTTACATGAACCAGACATATTACCAGAAGGTCTACGACAAAGCGGCGAAGCCAAATGCCTACCTCGTCACCTTGAAGCACAACACAAGCAAGTCAGTGAACGCCTTTGCGTCAAAGTTCAACCACCACGAAGCGGCAGTTGAGACTGTGCAGTCCAGAGAAACCAAGAAGACCATTACCAACATTTTGGGCAATCTGAGCAACCTGATCCTTGTGCTGGTCGTCAGTGCCTCGCTGCTTTCGCTGGTCGTGCTTTACACGCTGACGAACATCAATGTCTCCGAGCGAATGCGGGAACTTTCAACCCTGAAAGTGCTGGGCTTCTATCCGCGAGAAGTGCTGATGTACATTTACCGTGAGACCAACATTTTGACCGGTGCTGGAATCGTCGTCGGCATTGGTGTTGGCTATCTGTTCCATGCCTACATCATGGATCTACTGCCGCCAGCCACAGCGATGGTGGCACCAGGACTGACGTGGATCAATATCTTGATCTCGGTCGGATTGACCATTGTCTTCTCGTTGATGGTCATGTTCATGATGAACCGGAAGATTCAAAGTGTGGATATGCTTGAAGCGTTGAAGTCAGTCGATTAGAGATTTTTGCCAAATAAACTAGGACTCTGTAGTCGATCATGATGATCGAGGGCAGAGTCCTAGTTTTCCTTTGAGCCACTCGCCATAGATCGATGAAAATATCGGCATCACATAAAGGACTGGCGCTTTGATTGTCACACCGCCACCCGCAGGAAGTCGACATCGGAACTGGAGTTGTAGCCGCTGATGGAGAGCTGCAGGATCTCATCGTTGATGTTAGTGCCGGTGGTCTCGGTGTCGAGCACGATTTTCATGGGCGGCCTCCAGGGGTTTTGAGCCAAACATACAGCATCGCCAGAAGCACGGCAAGACAGCAGATTATTGCGGAAAACCGTATAAAATGTGCGGAAATGCAACAATGCGTGTTATAATCAAATCGCAAAGAGGAATTCCATTGACTCAGCCGGACAGCTACCGGTAAATGAGTGCGGACGCTTACGGGCGTCCGTTTTTTTGTGCGCAAAAACGCCGGGATTAGGTTAGCTGGGCCTGACCCCGACGTCCTTATGCGGCGCTAGTGACGTCGCCGATGCGATTTAACGCGCGGCGGTGTGTCGCGCCGAGCGTGAGTGCGGTAAAAGTGCCGCTTGCCGGCACTGATTCCGTTGGCAATCACGCCAGCAGCAGCAACAACTGCAAAGAAGAACTCCATTGGTCTCACCGCCAGGAGTCGCGGAAGCGGAGCTCCCAGCTACTTAAGTTTAACAGAGAATCAAGGTAGTAGTAGGCCCTGTGTGTCTAACCAGGCTTGCAAGGATTCATGCTCACCTATCCGATTCTCAGAAACATTGCCTATCAGACTCAGCTTACTTGAGATTGGTGATGCTTTTTTGCCTCGTTTGAGTAGCGATGACTGGCATTGATTCGATTCAATATCACCAGTAAAATCAACGCGAGCAGGGCATAAGATGCTGCCCCCAAGCTGATTCTGCCAACGCCGACTGCCCCGACCAGGAGAGACGCGGTGGCGGAGCCTAACGAAGTGCCAAAGTTAAAGAATATCGAACTCAGCGATGATGCTAGCAATGTTGATTGGGGGTAGTCCTGCTCGGCGACATCCATAAAATGAAGCTGAATAGAGGCGCTAAACAAGGTGATCAGCATGGTGATTGCAATCAGCATAAGGAAGCCAGTGAGCTTGCTCATCATGACCAAGGGCAGCATGAGCAAAATCACCACATCTGCCACGTAATACTTTGGCATAAGCTCTAAGCCGCCGCGGCGCGCAATCGTGCCAGAGAATCGGTTGCTAAATACACTCGCGATGCCAAGGACGAATAGCAGAAGGTTGATGTTCTGGGTATCAAACCCTAACACTGTTGTCAGTAATGGTCGGATGTACGTGTAATAACCATACTGAGTGGCGGCGGTAAACAGGACAACTGCGATTCCAATGTAGATTCGCGAATCCTTAAGCAGACTTAACTGCTTTAAGATGGAGCCTTGAACCTGCTTCATGTGGTGGGGCAAAAGCCAACTCAGCAGCCCAATCGTGAGCAGTGAGATGAGCGATACTGCAAAGAAAGCATAGCGCCAGTCGTAATGCGTGCTGATGGTGGTGCCGATCGGGACGCCAATGACAGAGGCAATGCTGAATCCTGCATAGATCCAGGAAATCAGATTCGCCCGTTTATCCTTAGGTGCGATTTGATTGGCAAAGGTCATGATGATCGAGATGATGGCACCCGAAACGCCGGCAGCAATCACCCGAGAGACAATCATCATCCAATAGGTGGTTGCCAGCCCGCTAAGTGTGTTGCCGACCAGGAAGATGGCCATTAGCACCAGAAGGGTTTTATAGCGGTTATACTTGCTCGTCAGCATCGTCACGATTGGCGTGCTGACAGCATAGACCGTGGCGAATATTGTGACTAAATAGCCGACCATCGCAATTGAGACACGCAAATGGCTCGCAATGTCAGGTAGGATACCAACCACCATAAATTCGTTACACCCTGACATAAAAGCGACTAAGACAAATACAAATGCTTGCAGACGATATTTATTCAAAAGAGTTTTCCTTTCGTACCTGACTGTTAGTTATCACCCCCTATCAAAGTTGAAGCGCTGATTTTTTTGCTTAGTTTGATAATCATTGTTGTTTCTCCTTATTTAGTGATAAAGACACGTGTTCATGCTAGCACTCAGATTTGATCGAAACAACAGAGGTCACCGAAGCGTCAGACAGTTATGCTGAGACTTGGGTCTCACAACTTAAGAAAATTGACGCTCAGTAGATCTACTGCGTAACCAATAGTTTAACTAATTTTGCCCCAGCATTTCTTCTTTTCAATGTGACCGGGATGACGCAACTCGGAGGCTAGGTTAAGTGGTTATAACACTAGATTGAAATCAAACGCATGGGTTGAGGGCTTGAACTTCGTTGTCTTTTTCTCCGCGAGGTCGTCGCCGCGGGAATAAATTTTTTCCAGGTGCGGATTGATAAACAATTATGATAAGCTTTGGGTACTAACCTGAAAGGGGCTCATTATGAAAAACTTGCAGGCTGGCGGCTTCCTCTTCGTGGGCGGCGCCATCATTATGACGGTCACTCAGTTTGGCAAAGTCGTTCCTATCATCGGTGGGGTGTGCGCGCTGCTTGGTGCAGGCATGCTGATCTATTATTTGTTCAGCAACGAAGGTAAGTATTAAAAGTACAAGTTTGATGAAAATACCAAGTTTCACTCAGGCGGTCCTTTGGGGTCGCCTGTTTTCTTGTGAGGTCTGGGCAGACTGAGCGGCTAGCTGTTATCCACAGGGGTGCCCCGTGGCTGGCCATCGGGTTGCTGTTTTTTAGCTCGCTGGTGCCCTATGCGACGCGGATCGTCTCAGCTCACGTCATGAGCGTGGGGGGCAAGTTTTCTACGGCATCATCATCATCGGGGTGACTCTCGCCAACCTGGCCCTGTACCGCTCTGTGCTGGGGAATGCGCCGCGCAATCGCCTGCTGTTTTGAGTGATCATGGGACTGACCAAATAGTAACGGACTTGTGCCCAAAGGCGCCTGGCGAAAAACTCGCTAGGCGCCTGGTTTTTGGGTCAGTTTTGCTTTTGATAGGCCATTAAGCTGAGCGGCATGAAGATCGAAATAATGAGGAGTCCGCAAAGCAAGGCGACCGTCGCATGCAGATTCCACGTTCCGGTTAGCAAAAGCGACCGGATCGCCGTGACGGTGTAGCTAACCGGATTTAGATTCACGATCGTCTGAATGAACCTTGGCAAGGTCTTAGTGGGCACAAAGGCATTGGACAAGAAGGTCAACACTAAAATGATCATCATGGATAGGCTGCCGATCATTTCCGCGTTTTTGGCTACGAGCCCCACCAAGGCAAAAATCCAAGAAGTGGCCCAGCCGATGAACAACGCCAAGCCCAGCGCGGCTGCGACCATTGGCAGGTCTACGACCGGGCGCCAGCCCATGAGAAAGGCCGTGATCAAGGCCATCGATCCTGCCACCAGCAGTCGAAAAATGTCCCCGATCAATTGCCCGGCAAGCGGCACGATTGGCGCGATTGGCAAGGTCTTGAAACGAGCGAAAACGCCATTATTAATATCCTCACGGAGCTGCTGCCCTGATCCTGATGCGGCATTGAGAATACTTTGAATCAGGATGCCAGGCACCAGGATAGGCAGGTAAGCCTGCACGCTCCCGGCAATGGCGCCGCCAAACAAAAATCCAAATAGCAAGGTGAAAATAACCGGTTCCATAATGACATCGCCAAAGTTGTCCGGGTTGTGCAGGGTCTTCAAGAGATTACGATGAGTCATGGTCATTATATTTTTTAAGTTATGAGTGTTGCTTGTCTCGATATTCATTTGTGGAGCCTCCTTAGTTCTTGCCAACCGTCATTTGCAAAAAGACATCGTCGAGCGATGGCGGTTCGATAGCAAACTGGCTGAGGGCGATGCCAGCTTCGTCAAATTGCTGAAGCAGTGCTGCGGTTTGCCCCACCTCACCTTCATCCAGTGGCACCGTCAAGGTTCGTTCGCTGACCTGAACAGGATGCATTTCAGTTTTTTGCAGGATGACCTGAGCCCCTTTTAGGGATTGTTCCGCCGCGACTTGGAGGCGCAATCGCTTGCCCCCAACGCGCCTAGTCAGTTCATCTGGGGTGCCGATAGCTTTCATTTGCCCGTGATCGATCAAGGCAATGCGATCAGCGAATTGCGCGGCCTCTTCCAGGTACTGGGTGGTGAGCAGGACGGTTGACCCGTCGGCGACTAGGGTTTGGATCACTTGCCACATCTGAGCGCGCGTGCGCGGATCTAGGCCGGTCGTTGGCTCGTCTAAAAATAAAATCGTTGGCTTGCCTACCAGGCTTACGGCAAGGTCCAGCCTTCGCCGCATGCCCCCAGAAAAAGTTTCAAGTGTTCGATCTGCTGAAGCAACTAAGTCAAACGCCTTTAACAGTTCAGTTGTCCGGCTGCGGGCGGCGGGTATCGCCAGCCCTGACAAACGCGCGAAAATCATGAGATTTTCGCGCGCCGTCAGATCTTGATCGATGGCTGCTGTTTGACCCGTGACACTGAACTGCTGGCGCGCGTTGCGGCCCTGTGTTTGCGTATCAAAGCCATTGATCAGGATCTGGCCGGTATCTGGGTGCAGTAGGGTCGTCATCATTCTGATCAACGTGGTTTTGCCAGCACCATTGGGACCTAGTAAGCCAAAGATCTCCCCCCTCTTGACGCTAAAAGAAACATCTCGGACCGCGGCATTCTTGCCAAAGTGTTTTGAGATATTGCTAACTTGAATCACATCATCGTTATTCATATGAGCCTCCTGCAATTTTTAATCAGGCCACCTGACTAAAATACAATAAGGCCCCCTGACTAATAAGTCAAGTGCCCTGATTAAATCTGCTGTATACTGGAGAAAACGACTGATGAGGACTGATGAATGGTGGCAAATGAAGTTAAGGCCGAGCTGGCCGCCGGCAAACTTGCAGAATACGAACAGCTGAGCAAAATCTACGACGACATCGTCAAGCAAGCACGGCCGCGCATGACCGTTGAGGGTCAGGGCAAGATCCTGTTGGCGTTAGCGGATGAGGATCACCAATCGCAGCATCAGCTAGCGTCACGCTTGGCCATGTCGCCGCAATCGACCAGCGAGTTTGTCGCCAAGCTAGCGAAACGCGATCTGGTTACCTTGGCTAAGTCGACTAAGGATCGCCGGGTCAATCTGGTCAGCTTAACCCCCCAGGGGCGGGAAGAAATTGCGTCTGCTGCCCAGGAAGTCCCGCCATTTTTGCAGGCGCTCACTGAAGCTGAGCAGGATGAGTTGTATGCGTTGTTGACGAAGATCACGAATGCGATGTACGCCGATATTGACGCGGCCAACCCCACCTTGGGGGTCAAGTTTCATAAATTATTTGCTGGCCATTACCTCAACCGGTTTAAAAAGTAGCCGGATGGAGAATCAGTTACCTCAGCGGGCATTTGGCGAGTCACGCTGCTGGAAACAAGGGTGAGCAGCGGCAACGCGTTTTGAAGCCCACAATTATCGCTAACACGCATTGAAGTTGTGTCCTAACCGGCGCCACTAATCTGGATGTGGCAATAGGTGGTGTTGGCCTCATGATAGACGCACCGGTATACTTCCACATCGGTGTTCTTGGACAGACCACGGGCAAACCTATTGTGTTGCCTCAATCTTCGCCGTTTTGGAGAACAAAGGAGAGCATGCTATGAGCAAAGTCCACATTCCAGTCGCCTATTATCAGGCCCCTGATAAGCGCCTGCAGGCGACCCAGGACAAGCTGTTCGCCGCTTTGAAGCAGCACTTCGAGGCCGGTGAGGCGTTTGCCAACATCAGCGTGAGCGCCTTGTGTCAAACGGCCAAGCTCGCCCGCCAGACCTATTATCAGCATTACGACAGTATTGGCGAAATTATCGAAGTGACCGTCTCACGGGTCATCAATTCGGCCCTGCAAAAAGCCGATCAAGCCCTCGATCCCAGTGATGAAGGGGCGCCTTTGACGGTCGATTTGCTGCTCGCGCATCGCGATTTGATCGCCATGGTCCGCTGGGCCCACGCCGGGGATCTCATCGTTGCGTATCTCAGCCGCGAGATTCGGCGCGTGAGCAGTATTGAAGGGACCAACATCCCGATGAAGGGGGTCATGATCGACCTGCTGGCGCGCATGTATCTCGCTTTTGCCGATGTCGTCAACGAACACCCTGAGCTGAGCCGTAGTCAGTTGATCACGATTTTTCAGAAGATGCTGCCGGTGCCGGCCAAGATTTTCCGCGGCCTATAGCCCCAGTTCGAAGAAAAATGACAGAATAGCCGTGTTTGACAACAAACACGGCTATTTTTAATGGTCGCCGCCTCCTAGAATGTGGTTATTCAATCAGGAGGCAACCAACATGAAATTAATCACACTAGAAGAACACTGGGAATCACAGCGCGTCAATGACGCTGCCAAGCCGTACATGCCAAAGCCGACCAATCCGCACAAAAATCCGGATGATCACAGCATTGAAGAGTTTGTTGCGAAGACCAAGCGCGACAACACCGAGCTCATCAGCGCGGACGATAAACGCTTGGCCTTCATGGATCAAAACGGGATTCAGATGCAGATCATGGGCTACGGCGACGACACGCCACAGAATCTGGATCCGAAGGTGGCCATTGGCCTTTGTAAAATGGCGAATGACGATTTAGCGAAGGCCATCAGCGCCCATCCCGACCGCCTTGGCGGCTGGGCGACGCTGCCGGTTGGCGATCCCGAAGCGGCCGCCGCGGAACTCGAACGCGCCGTCAAGCAGCTCGGCCTGCGAGGCGCAATGATTCACGGTTACTACGATGGGCACATGTTCGACGACCCGATGTACGAGGCAATTTTCGCCAAGGCTGAAGCACTCGATGTGCCGCTGTACTTCCATCCGGCCGTGATCCCCGCCGCCATCAGTGAGCACTACTATCAGGGGCAAGGCTGGTCGGTACTGACTGCCTTCACCTTTGCCGGCGCCGGCTGGGGCTGGCATGAAGACCTCGGCGTGCAGATGATCCGCCTGATCCTCGCCGGCGTGTTTGATCGCCACCCTCGCCTCAAGATCATCACCGGCCACTGGGGCGAAATGGTGCCGAACTTCCTTGAGCGGATGGACCAGACGCTGGGCCTGACCGTTCACCTTGACCGCAGCATCAGTCAAACCTACCGCGACAACTTTTACATCACGCCAAGCGGTATGTTCTTCCCGGCGCAGCTGACCTTGGGCATGACCGAGGTCGGCGCCGATCACCTGTTGTACTCGCTGGATTACCCCTACAATCACCCGGCGGACGCGCAGAAGTTTCTGACCGAATCTGACTTGACGCAAGCGGATCAGGAAAAAATCGCCAATCAAAATGCGGCCGCGTTGCTGCATTTGAACTAAGGAGGCGCCTCATGGAAAAACTATATCCTGGATTATTCACCTCGGTATTTGGGACATGAAATCGCATCTGGTCGGTCTGAAAGCAACGTTTGGAGCGTTGCGAATACTGACTGAGCGGAGAAGTTGGTGATCGATGCACCACGAACAGACCGACCCAGT
>NZ_BOLU01000046.1:0-8198 GCF_016861825.1 Lacticaseibacillus sp. 866-1
AGCCTCGCTTTCGTGATGGTTTTTGTCGACTCAACCTTAGCATATAGGCGCACCCAATGGGTGAAACACCAAAGCAGCGCAGTCCCGTGTGAATCATGGGATTGCGCTGCTTTTTTGAAATTCTATGAATAATCCAGGCTTGCTAAACCCGCTAGCATCTGCGTTTAACTTGGCGCTAAGTGTGTAATCTGCCATCTATCTTCACTCCCTTCTTTGTTAGAATTGATTGATAACCGCTCATAATCGAACGGAATCTATCCCGTTTAGCTGTTAGAATCACCAGATCAGCCCGCTTGCGGTGGATCTGCTTCAAGGCTTTTCTGCCATCTGTTACCGCCGCGGGGATGCCCGTAGCAATTTCGGCTTTTGCTTGTGTCTCGTAATCTGCTAGCACAGCCTTGATAGTGCTGATTTCTTGATTTAGATCACTTAGCTGCCGTGCCATGTTCTGCATTTGATGCTGCACGTTTTCCCTCATCTTCATTTTGATCACCCCCTTTGCTGAATCGTTATTTTATAGCTGGAATACATTTAAGGTTTTATAAGGTTTCTCAGTTGCTTAGATCTCGCAACGACTTGGCCGAAACGTTGAATATCCAGTTCTTTCGGCTTAGGTTTGCTGGCTCGAACTCTGCCAGGATCATCGCGCCCTTCATCTGGCCGTTTGTTATGTAGAAGCCACCAGGCGAACGCTCGAACAGGCTTTTCAGCCGATAACTGTGGGCGCTAGGGTTGCTGCCTTTGATCCTGATTAGCCGTTCGCACCACTGCACCAACGTCAGCAAATCTGTACGGCTCATATGAACCACGTCATACGGGTTATCCATCATCGCCTGAAGCGGGATATACAGCGCGCTAATCTGCCCCCAGGTGTGAAGCAGATCTCTTTGACGTAACGGAAACCCTTCAAGGTTAAGCACTCTCATCGGTCTCATCCTTTCTCTGTTTTTCCAAGTAATTCAATAAGGCATCAATTTTGCCAACGCCGGCAGCTAGGTGACGTTGCGCAGTACGTTTGGTGCAGTAAGTGAGGGAAGCAACCTCAGAGAGGCTATAGCAGTCCTGGTAGTAATACCTAACCGTTTCTTGTTCCTGGTCTTTCCCGAAAAAGTCCAACATATCTATCCAGCCAGATACTTGTTTGGTGATCTGCCTCAATTTGGCCTCTTGTGCCTGAAGCGTGGCCTCGTATAGATCTAACGTTTCTTGCTGATCAGGTGTGCGGTATTTGCATTGCCTGAGTTCATCACAATGCTGTTTCAGGGCCAGGACTTTATCCCGCTGCTCATTTACCCGGTTCAGCTTTGTTTTTGTCTGATAATACGGATCCATAATTCGCCGTTCTGGCATGATAGCCAGCCCCCTAACTGATTTGGTTTAGATCTGAAGCCAGCCACTGCGGTTGGCCTCGATTTGCGATCTGATTCATGCTGATCATCCTTCCTGTCCTGCTGTCCCTACTTTGTCCCTACTTTATTTTTCAGATAAAAACGCGCTATTCACTGAGGCTGTAAGGCTGTCCCTACGTCCCTAGTTTTTGGCCTCAAAACTTGGTGAAAGCCGTCACCTGTTCTCTCTCTTATTTTTTCTTTTTCTCTTTTTTAAATTTTTTTCCAATTTCGAGAGAGAAAGTAGGGAAAGTAGGGACAGACATACAGCAGCAAGGGATAGCCGCGATTTACGAACTAGGGACAAACTAGGGACAATCTAGGACAGGGGACTCAGTGCCCCCCGTCGAGTAAGGCCCAAGGCTTGTTTTCTTTGAGTTCAACGCCGATATATCTGTAAGGCCTATCCTCACCAACGCGCACACGTCTGCGACTAATGCCTCGCTGCTGAAGTTTCGCACTGATTGTTTTAAGTGAGAGTGGCATATAGCCGCTTCCCTCATACCAGGCTTTACATGATCTATAAAATTGCTGTGGATCAGTTTGCAGATCCGCATTTCCTCTCATTACTCGACACCGATCCTCTAAGAACTGCCCGAAAATATCGTTCTCTGTCAGCCACTCGTTGGTGCTGGTTTCTAGTGCGTCAGAGTTAGAGAACTTGCCGCGATCCATGGCCGCCTTGAAGGCTTGAATGCTTTCCATCGCGAACGCCGGCGCTTCAGCCTCGATCTTTTTGGTATCGAACTGATCCCACCAGCCGGGGTTTTTACGCGTGTCGCCATTGATCAGGCGCATGACTTTGACCCGATCAGCAAAGCCCGCCGTGGTATCGCTGAAGGTTGGCAGCTCGTTAGCACTAAATAGCAACTTGGCGTGGTTGGTGAAGGTAACGCCGTCCTGGCCTTTGTTCTCGCCTTTGGTTAGATCATTACCAGTGAGGGACTTCAGCACGCCCGTGTTAGTTAGGCGGCCATCTGAGATATCAGCGCAGATATTCGCTTCCTTGTCCTTCAGCAGCATCACATTGAAATGCGACCGCTCACCGGATAGTTCAGCGGGTACCACGGTTGAAACGTTCTCTTTGCCTAGAATGTTGTTCGCCAGGTGAGCTAGTAGGGTAGATTTGCCTTCCCCGCCGTCACCATGCAGGAACACCAGGAACTGAAACGGCGCGTAGCTGTGATAGAACATATAGCCGATATACTCGATAAAGAACTGAGCGGCATCGCCTAGCATCGCAGTGAGCAGTTTTCTGGTCTCAGGTGCCCGGTTGTTCGTTGGATCAACTGCGTAATCATGCCTAGCGCGCAGATAGTCCTTAGCCTGGTGCTCGCGCAGTTGGCCGGTCTTAATGTCATACGTGCCATTTTTGAAGGCCACCAGCTCAGGCTTGACGTGATCGAACGGGGATGATTCCCCGGCGTTTGGATCATGACTAGCCCGGCGGATATACTTGCGAATTTTCTGCACGTTGTTATCTGAGTAAGCACCCCAGGCAGTCAGGTCTTTGGTGGCTTGCGCCTCGATCACTGAGTTAGCCCCGCCGCGCTTAAAGAACTCCCAGGTGCCGCTATCATCCAGATATTGAGCGCCTTCAGGCAGTGCGCTGAGTGATAGCATTGGCCGCTGCTTTAGGAAGGCGTCACCGTAAACCACTTCATTCACGTACACGATGCGTTTGGTTTCGTGGTTCTTAACGCTGAAGCGCACTGTAAGCCATGCAGGCAGCCAGCCAGATAGTCTTTTGTTATAGGCAGCCAGAGCATCAGGATTGGTCAGATCTGCCCCCGTTGGTGCGGGATAGGCGTATACGTCAAACGGTTCGCCTTGATGCTTTGCCGCTTTCTTTTGCGCCTTTGTCATTTGCTCAGCGACCTCTTTCACATCGCTTGGCATCTCTTTTTTAGGCATTAGTCTTGCCGTCCTTCCTCATGCTTCATGACCGATTTATAGATCTCATCAACTTCATGGCCATCAAGCGGTTCATCTAAAAAATTGTCGTTCGTGATAAGTAACAAGTTATAAACGGTATCGGGATCAGCCCCGGTAAAAATCAGCTTGCCGGCTAGCCTGGTCAGATAGTCGTTCCTGCTGCCAACGCCGGCCCCGTTTACCATTTCATCTAGCAGCTTGCCCGCCCACTTTTTCTTGATGATCGAGTGGATGCCATCAGGTGAAGCTGAGACCCGTTCAAGCTCATCTAGAAGCCATCTGGGCGCTTCTGCGATATCTGCGATACGTTTATCGCCAGCTCGCTTATATCGCTTACCGTGGCGAATACTGGGCAATACGGGAACGCCTTGCGCGTTGTAATCAAGGCCGGTAACTTCTTCGCCAGTAGCGAACAGGTTGGCGCGCTGCGTTAGGTGCAGATCAGCGGGGTAGTGATAGAAATAGTGAAACCCGCCGCCTGGTGTTTGCTCAGTGTAGGTACTTGGCAGCACACCGGCGCGCCCCTCAGCCATCAGCCGCTTCAGGTTGGCCAGGCCATCGACCCCGCTAGCATGGCCGCCAGCGTCAATATCGAACACCAGGATACTGATATCGCTCAGCCCTATGCCGATATTCGCCAGCGGGTTAGCTTGCCACCATTCCGCTGCCTGTGCCTGGTCTAGCGTGGCGTCCTTGAAGCCATGAGATCCCTTAAAGGGGATGCTGGTGCCAGGTGCTAGGGGATAGACTGGAAAGCCCTTTTGTTGATACTTTTGCGCGAACTCTCCAAACGTGCCTTTCATTCCAGGCCCTCTAGCTTCTGGCGCTGGTCTCGCAGTTCGTCCTGAGCTAATTCGGTCAGGTTGCGCCAGGTCTCATAACGGTTGCTTACTTGCGTTGCTAGTAAGGCGTCTGTCGTGCTGCTCTTATTGGCATCCGCTCGCTTGACGAGATCACTGATATCAGCTAACTGATCATTCAGTGCAGTGAGCACTGCCTCTACCTGGTTGAGCTTGATAGCGATTGGTGCCAGCTTTTCAAATTCTGAATTAACGTTTTGCATTGTGATTGCCCCCATATTGGTATTTTTCTGATATAATGAAGGCAGAAAAACAGCCTTGGTCGGATGATTTTCTACCAGCCAGCCTTCACCGTGTGTCAGCGCGGTGAGGGCCTTTTTCTTTGCCACTAAACTCGATCCACATCCCCGCAATCGCGCCTAACAAGAACGCTATGCCTAGGCCGCCGATCGTTTGCGTGTGTGTGATGATCCAAAGAACGAAACCAGAGAAAAGCTCTGTCATGATGCTCACCTACTTTGTGCCGCCGCGTTGGCGGCTTTTTTAGATCTGGTTACTACCTGCCCGCAAGACTGGAATTTTTTTAGTATTGATGTTTCAGTAACCAGGTATCGACTTCGCTTTTCTTGTACATCTTCAAGCTGTCTACTGTGATCGTTGGCAGCCCTAACGCGGTCAGCTTATCGACCGTGGCAGTGCTGCATCCCAGGTAATCTGCTAACCGGGTGCGGTTCATGTATTCGCTGAATGCGTGCTTGCCAGCTACCTGCTTGAATGCTTCCAGGGCAGCCGCTCGCATTTCAGACTTCAGGCCCGTTTCAAACTCATCTGGGATAGCTAACGTGACTGATTTAGGCATATTCTCATCACTTCCTTTGCTGGTTTCAGGTGCCCGTTAGACCCGTTCATATAGCCATTTGTTGAGTTTTTTCAACGTGCTTGGCCGGGCCGTTGTACCATGTTCACTGCTGAGAATCCGATCAACCGTCCAGCGGCTTACATCGGTCTGGCGCGCCAGCTCAACAATTGAAATATTCTCTTGCCCGCGAACTCGCCGTAACGAACGAACAAACTCAGGCGTTGCTGTTGCCATTTGATCACCCCTATTTCCTAATACAAAAGTATTACCAACAACTAGATAATACCGATGTATCATATTCATGTCAATACTTTTGTGGTACACTGACAAAGTAGTACAACAAAAATGGGAGGAAGCTCATGCCTGGCAATGGAAACCGGATTAAAATTAGTAGAGAGAAAAGCAAGTTAACTCAGCAAGAATTAAGCGATGCGGCAGGAATTTCGTTACCTTCCGTTCGATCTTACGAACAGGGTGTTCGTAAACCAAAAATTGAAACGTGGAAAAAGTTAGCCAATGCCCTGGGTGTTTCTGTAGATTACCTTCGGGGTGTGGCTGTTAGCCGTGAAGACTTTGAGGCCAGTGTGATCAAGTACATCAGGCAGGCGATAAGCCAGGCACCCGATGGAACGCTAGGCAAAGCATTAGATGAGTATCTAAGAGTAGTTACGCCTTATGTTTCGATTGATTCCGACACAGGAAAACAGATCTATAGCACGACTGACGATTTGCAAGGTGGAATGGACTGGTTACTAGAACAGGACAACGCCGATGAAATAATTCACTCAGTTTTATCGGATGATGTGCTACCCGTAATTACTACTGAACTTTATCCGCGATATCCTAATGGCCTGAAAGACTACGGCAGCTACGACGAGACCATTCCACCAGACGAATACACTGGTGACCCGTACACAACGCCAGAAATAGAAATAGCCGCGATCCTCACGCGGTTTAGAAACGCGCAAGCTCACGGCATTGATTTAGAAGATCGAAGCACCCCGATTGAATTCAGAGGCAAGTTGCTAACTGATAAGGAACGTGATCATGTGATCAGTGATGTTGCTGATATGCGTGGTATTCACCTTGAAGGGGATGACTGATCATGCGAGATTATCCCGCTGAGCTAACTGAGCACGATAAAGACCTTATTAAGCAGTTACACGCTAAGGCCCCTGAGCTGAAAGCCCTGGGCTACACCGTGCAAGATGATCTAGTAAGACAGTATCTAGTGCAGCTCGATTATGCGGATGGTACAGCGCTTATCACTCTTGATGACATGAAGTCAATGCTTGACTTACACGGGAATCAGTTACGCGCCTGGCTGGTTTCAAGATCAGCACCTAAAGGCGTTGTCTACTACCTGTGACCATCTGAAAGGGGATGATCATAATGCTAGACGGGCCGCGAATACTAAACCGGCATGAGTTGGCCCTAGCCGATCAACTACGTGCTAAAGCAGGTGAATTAGAAGCGCTGGGCTTTGCCTTGCGTGATGATGCGCTGGTACAAGGCCATATCGTGATAGATCACGGTAATGAGACCGCCTGGCTGGCCTTTGATGAACTAAAGCCGATGCTGAAGCTGCATGATAGACAGCTCAGCGCCTGGCTAGTTTCCCGGATGCTGCCGCCAGGTACAGTATTCTGATCATTTAGAAATATTGAAACGTAACTGAGCTAGTCCCTGAATACCCTGCCCGCAAGCTGGTACGAAAGGGAGTATCAAAATGGCATCAATAGAAAAATATGAGACCGATAAGGGCCTGCGCTATTCGGCGCGCGTTTATATCGGCCGTGATGATCTAACAGGAAAGCCCCGGTATTCACGCAAACGCGGTTTTACCAGTAAAAAAGAGGCCACCCTCTGGGCGTCTAGATTGACCCTAGACGCTGATAGAGATGACCTCACAAAACGTAAACACATCAAATTTAAGGAAGCATATAAAGCCTGGTACACCGGCTATATCAACACGGTACGAGAATCGACATACTGCCGCACGGCGGGGATGTTTGATAATCATATTTTACCTGCGCTGAAAGATAAGCGCGTGGATGAGATCACGGTAGCTATGTTGCAACGCCTGGTCAATAAGTGGGCCAAGGAAGCCACCCGAAACTATAAGCGGTGGTTCGATTATGTTGGCAGCGTACTAGATTATGCGCTGCGGCAAGGGTATATCCCGGATAACCCGGCTAAGCGGGTGATCGTACCAAAGCGCCAGCCTAAAGCGGGGGATGCACCAGAGAATTTCTGGGATAAGCAGGCCCTGGCTGATTTCTTTAGCTACATCGACCAGGATAAGGAACCAGAAAAGTACACGCTTTTCCGGGTGCTGGCTTTCGGCGGTTTGCGCCGTGGTGAGTGCCTGGCGTTGACCTGGGCTGATATAAACTTTTCGGATGGCAGCATCCGGATCAATAAGACACTCACGCAAGGCGAAAAGGGGCGGCAGATCGTTCAAGCGCCTAAGACCAGCAAAGGCCGCCGCACGGTCTCGATGGATGCAATCACGATGAAGACGCTGAGACACTGGCGCGTGATTCAGATGCAGAAATACATGGCCCTAGGAATCAATACGCGGCGTTCTGACCAGCTTCTATTTGCCACCAGCAAGAATACCCACAAGTATCTAAACCAGCCTGAAAAGTGGCTAAAACAGATCGAGGAAGCAGATGAGGCGGCTGCTCAGTCTAAACTGCCTCACCGGATCACCGTTCATGGTTTCCGTCACAGTCATGCTAGTGCGTTGTTTGCTGCCGGGGCCAGCATCAAGGAAGTGCAGGAACGGTTAGGCCATGAAGATGCACAGACTACGTTAAATATTTATACTCACGTCACCAAAAACCAGAACGATGAGGCGGCGAAAAAGGTGGCTGATTACCTGGCATTTTGAGGCGCTAAGCTGTGGATAAGTAGGCAGATATGACCAAACGTATGACCAGCGCCCCTAATTTTAGCAAGTAAAGCGGCTCTAAGTCGCGGTATAACTGTGTTTCACGTGGAACTGGGTGCAAACCCCTGACCACCCAGAAAGCACCAAATCGTACCTCATCGGCTTCGGCTGATGGGGCATTTTTTTGGCTCTTCGTCAAGTGAAGTTGAACATAATTTATGAGAGTATCTAGACCTTAATTGGTCTAGGTACTCTTTTTTTAAGCCGCCAGGTTGTGGGCTTTGGGGTTAAACCAGACACGCTCAAGGAAAATACGGTTG
>NZ_BOLU01000047.1:0-5964 GCF_016861825.1 Lacticaseibacillus sp. 866-1
AGCACTGAACCATCGTCCCAGACGTATTCTGAACTATCTTCGACCATGCGATTACTACCGACGCATGGCTTAACAACCTAGACCACTATCAAGGATTCGTTATCATCGTTGCACTTGACTTGAAAATTGAGGAACGGCTTTCGGATAGAAAACGCTGACCTGATAGGTACCAGCTTTGGTTTTGGTGATTGACATAATGATTGACCTCCTGCTCAATAAGACAGTGAGGCGTAAGACATCATTATTTTAACATCCAACACTCATGCCTTGCATCCATTTATCAAGTTCAATGCGATCAAATCTGACCGAGTTACCGATTGTGATCTTGGGCAAGCCCAGCATGATCCAAACGTCTAACGTGTTGTACGAAACGTTGAGATATTTGCAGGCTTCACCTTTCTTGAAGTAGCGGACGTTTAGCAGTGCTTCGTGCCGAACGCTGTTTACTTCTTCACGGATAATCTCAAATACCTTGTTGCGGATCGTATCGATCTGTCCGTCGCTCAAAACGAAGGACATTTCATGGCGAATTTCTTGGCTGATAGTGCCACTTCCCTTCACGAGTTAGTGTGCAAGGTGAGCGTATCACCTCCATTCAGTAAATTGGTGAGGCGGCGTTGTTCAACCCGGTTCCGACCGGCTAACTGATCCACAGTGAATCAGCTCTCCCGTTGCGTGGGAGTGACGTGTAAGTATCTGGCCTTGGTGTTCGCTCACTCATGCGAGGTCATGGCGACGGCTGTTGTTGCTGAACAACGTTATTCAGTTGTCAAAGGACACAGCGAGCAAAAGAAAATCCCGCTTCTGCATATACAGACAGCGGGAACGGGTCGAAATGAAACCAAAATCAGAAAAAAGTTGAAATTGATTATGTGCGAGTTAGTTGTGAACTTGATTGAGTGGACGGTTGCGATAGGTGTTCAGCCACGTTGAAGCGCTGAACGCTGAATACAAACTTGATTTGAAGTTCCTGCCTCAAATCGGGATCGATATAGCTTTTTCCGTATGCAGCCTCGCGATCGAAATCGTAGCTGAACATATCGAGTAGTTGGGACATTGCCTCTGCGTCTCCGTCCTGCGCTGCCAAGATAACCGGTATCAGGTTATCGACCTCTGTATAATGCATTGAACACTCCTCCGTATTCATTACATATTTTCGTATGCTTCTTTAATCCGCGCTAGTGCCCGTCGCCGCCTCTTGTTCACCCCCTGACTTGTCTTGCCACTACGGTTGCCAATTTCGACGTCGTTGAGTTCGCCATAATAATATTGATACAAGACCGTTTTATCTGTCGAAGAAAGGGTGGAAACTGCTCTTGATAATTTCTCACTTTCGATGAAGTCTTCAAGATGCTCGATTTCCTCATCGGTCAACCTGAATTCATCGAGATGATAGGAATCTTCGATTTCTTCCAGTAGCCAGGCCTCCAGTGGTATTTCCTTGATTTGCCGAAGAGAGGCCTTATACCGATTGATTCGTTCATTTTTGAGGGCTTGTTGTACATAGCGAATAAACATTCGCGTCACTTCTTGCTCACTACTCATTGGGTTATCCTCCTCGTCTGATTTATTGGGTTACATAATTACAGACAAATTTTCTGGTCACTTATGAAAGCAATTTCCAAATATTTCTTTGACGAATTACCTGATGGAGAATTGCTGCGCGAAAAAAATCGACCGGTAGCAGTGAATGCATACAGGTCAATTCTTAATCAATAGCTTATGAAATCAGTGTTTTGAGCTGTTCGTGGGAGAGATTCTTATCGAGAGGATGGTGGTCATTCGGAAACAACCCGGTAGTAGATATTTCGGCTCTGGTGCAAATAGTCTGACAGTGTGCCTTTTACCTAGTTGTTGATAGGGTGTTGTAGGTTATGCTGGCACCATCGCTTTTAATTCGTCCACGGCTGAAAACCCGATGAGGCTTAGCTCTCGTCGGGTTTTCTTGCGTAATGCATGGATGACTTCAATGCCGCTGAGTGTTGCACTAGCGGTTCGGATGCTTTGGAAACTTGCTGACCGCACCCGGTGTCGTTTAATGAATCGATGATCTTGTTCGATTAAATTGTTTCGATACTTGGAACATTTGCATAGCTACATCTGGTATGGTGTTGGTGCAAGTAGCCAGTTGGGATTAGAAGCACTTGACCGTTATATGCCTCGTATCAAAGCGCAGACACCAAAGGGAAGCATCGTTGCTTTGGACTACGAAGATGGTGCTTCTGGCAATATGACAGCTAATACGAATGCCATTTTAGCTGGCATGCGGCGCATTCGTTCAGAAGGCTACACGCCCATGTATTACAGTTACAAGCCATATACATTGGCACACGTCGATTATCAGCGTATTCTGAAAGAATTTCCTAACAGCCTTTGGATAGCTGCTTACCGTGATTATCTGCCAACTACCAAACCAGACTACGGTTATTTTCCAAGTATGGATGGGGTAGCTATTTGACAGTACACGAGTGCATTTGGGTTGTCACAGGGCCTCGATGGTAACATTGATCTGCTTGGTGTCGCCGATAATGGATACTCGAAGCAGCCAGTAACACCTATCACCCCAGCACCAAGCAAACCAGCGCAATCAACCGCAGCCACTGATACCGATTATGCGCAAACTGGTGTTTTCAAGCCTTCCACGACTGTTAACATCCGCACTGGTGCCGGCACCGGCTATGCATCCGTTGGTAGCTATGCACCCGGTGAAAGTGTGATTTATGATCACGTGTATATCCGTGGCACATATGTTTGGGCGCGTTATCTCAGCTACTCAGGCAGGTATCATTATGTTGCCTTGGGCGTAAATGGTGGTGAGAGCTATGGTTCGCGCAGTTCAAATGCGCAAACCTATTCGCACACGTATTATACAGTCCGCTCTGGTGACAGCTTCTGGAGCATTGCTAACAAGTACGGCATTAGCATGTACACGTTAGCCGCCAACAATGGCAAGTCAATCTACAGCCTGATCTATCCGGGCGAGAGCCTGTACATCAGGTAACAAAAAAGTCCTCTGCTCGCTAACGCGGGTGGAGGGCTTATTTTTGTTGCTTTGAAGCACGGGCATAATGCTGTAAAATAAGATACGTAAGCAACTAAATATTTTAGTCAGCCTGTAATACCTTGTCGTTCTGCCTCCCTTGCTCAGGGAGGCTTATTTTTGTGCACAGAGTTGATAGAATCGACTCAAAAAGGCAAGAGGTTTACATATGCCGGATTAGGTAACTTACTATGAGCAAATTGTTTGCATACCCAGCATAGCCATGCGATACTGACGGTGAAGGAGCAAAACTCCAATAGCTAGGAGTAAAAAGCTCCTTAGGAGTTGGCAAGCTAAGCTGCTACCCACCCCAAGAATAATCGCGCATACGGACTGTATACTGTTAGGAACCTGCCCCCCTCGGCGGGTCTTCCAGATAAAAGCAATTCCTTGCCAACTCCGCCCCATCCTATATGGATGGGGTTTGCGTTTTGATTGCTTTTGTGCGCTAAATTATCAGCCACAGCAAGGCCGTTGAAACACGATTTAATAACTTGCTTCTGGATGCTTCTAGATTTGTCAGTCAAAGGGGACAAAAAGGGGACAAGGATACCTCAAATGTTGATACATAGCTATCAGTTATGCCCGGTGGAGGAGTGTGCCCAAAAACAGGGCTACAGAGCATAATTGCGGCCATCTGACTTCTCAAACGGAGTTTTTCGGTTCAATAACAAAAAGCCCACTCCGAAGAGTGGACCTTTCAAAAGATAAAAACTATTAATCAACACCATTTGACACAGAGCCAGAATAATAATATTCTTCAGGGCCCTCTTTAAATAATCTATATTCACTACAGATATATTTATTTAATGGTTAATCATTACGACGTTTCTTGATACCAAGAAAACCGAGTAAACTTCCAAACATTGCCAACAAAATACCAATAAATGACATTGTTTGACTTTGACTATTGTTTTCACCAGTTTGAGGTAATTCTGGTGAATTAACAGCACCGTTGTTAACTTTAGATCCTGTATTAGTCGACGTATTGATTACTCCATTGTTAGTAGCGTTACTTGGCTGGGAAGGATTCCCTGGTTGGTTAGAACTAACTGGGTTCTTGGTATAGGTAACCGTGAATTCTAAGTCCTGTGAGTCCCCATTAACTGTTTGACTGTCAATTTGCGCCTTGTCAGCTGTATAACCCTTTAATTCAGGACTTGTGACTGCGGCAAAGCTTTGATCTGCTGACCAAGGACCATACGTCTTTTCCCCAGTTACTGCGTCAGTTGAGACTTGACGCGTAAAGGTCACTTGAGCGGTGTTATCAGCAGGAGTTTGATTACCAGCGCCTTGATAATGAATAGTTTCTGTAACGGTTTTGGCCTCTGTAGACTGAATGTTTTGATGCTTCAAGTGAACCGTGAAATTCTGATCAGTTGTGTCATCATTGTCGAACGTCAATTCTGCTGGATAGCCATCGGTGACCAACTCATACCCTTGTTTCTTATAATCGGCAATGCTACCGCTGGTACTATAGCTGGATTTTGAACCCGTTGTTCCTGAGATTGAGTCCGTCTTTAAAGTTTTTCCAGTCGTATCATCAACGTAGCTGACACTACCTTTTTGCTTATCTGCTGTATAGGTGATCGTTGTATCTTTCGTCGGATCACTTGGCTGATAACTGCTACCTGGTGTCAAAACATGACCTTCTGGATCATGTGCTGTATAACCTGGTACCGTCGGTACACCGGCTGGTGTAACCTTTGTCGCATCACTTGGGTCATTTGGATAGACTACTGTTGGTGCTCCAGGGAAGTTCTGATCACTTGAGCTTGGTACCAATGATCCGACTTTCGTGTATGTCACGGTCTCATTAACATCTGGTGAATCGGCATCCACAGTTACGGCAGCTACCTGCGCTTTATCAGCTACATATCCCGGCACCACTGGGCTAACAACAGCAGGAAAGGTTGCATCACCATTTGTTGCTGTCCGGGCTGTTGTTCCAGCACCGGTTGAATCGGCCTTTCCTGCACTACTACTTGCACCGGTTGAATCGGCCTTTCCTGCACTACTACTTGCACCGGTTGAATCGGCCTTCGTTGCACTGCTACTACTTGCACTGGTTGAATCGGCCTTCGTTGCACTGCTACTACTTGCTACAGTAGCTGCTGATGAAACAGCGCTCTTCGTATCACTAGTGCTGTTTACAGTGGCGGCAGTTAAGTTCCCTGAGGTGGTATCAGCATGAACTGCTACCGTTGATACCCCACCGAAGACAAAAAAAGACAGTGTAGCAATTGCGGCAAAAACGAATTTTTTGCCATCTTTATACATTTTATAATGTAATTTCTTTTCTCCCATTATAAACATCCTTCCCACTCAATTATATTGAAGTAACCTATTTTTAATTATACACTTGTAGAACAAGAATGACATGCCTGATTCTGCAAAATAAAGCACTTCTTTGTAAATAGTCAGGGAGGTATCATGAATCAGTCAACCTTTCAGCTACTTTGTAATGTTGCTTCAGCAGATTTCTACCTTTGTGAAGGCAGTGATATTACTTTAATATCCTCAATTTTCAAGTCAAGTGCAACGATGATAACGAATTCTTGATAGTGGTCTAGGCTGTTACGCCATGCATCGGTAGTAATCGCATGGGCGAAGATAGTTCAGAATACGTCTGGGACGATGGTTCAGTGCGGATTGGACTGCTTGAATTTCAACCAGGGTAACTGCTCTGAGAGACTTCCCTTTCGGGAAGAATTCCCTAAGCAGTCCATTGGCGTTCTCGTTTGTGCCACGCTCCCAAGGCGAGTACGGATGTGCGAAGTAAATCTGGGTCCTCAATTTTCAAGTCAAGTGCAACGATGATAACGAATCCTTGATAGTGGTCTAGGTTGTTAAGCCATGCGTCGGTAGTAATCGCATGGTCGAAGATAGTTCAGAATACGTCTGGGACGATGGTTCAGTGCTGA
>NZ_BOLU01000048.1:0-5899 GCF_016861825.1 Lacticaseibacillus sp. 866-1
GATCAGTACGGAGCGACCCTAAAGGCAATTAAAAAGCTTACTAGGGAAGGCTATCTGCACAAAGGTGTGCATCAGTGCTCCAAATATCGCAATAATCTGATTGAGCAAGATCACCGTTTTATTAAGCGGCAACAAGTTCGTTCCGCAAGTTATCAGAGCACTCGGACAGCAGCTAGGACATTATACGGCATTGAAACCATGCATGCGATACACAAAGAAAGCCGAAAGAAACTAGGCCTCTTCGGCTTTTCAGCGTATCAAGAAGTCGACCAATTGTTAGCGGCATAGGCTACAACCACTAAACACAGTCACTTTGATCTACGCTTAATTTCAACTTTGCACCAGAACCATCATTCCTAGCTTTAGCCCTAGCTGAAGCTGCCACCTTACACTTTTTGAAAGGCATCATCATGAAGAAAACACTTACTGTGCTGCAATACATATTAGGCGGCATCTGCACGCTAATAGGCCTGGCTTCCCTTTGGCTAGCGCTAATGGCTTTTGTATTCACTCGCGTTCTCGTCGTTGACAGTCCGTTTACCCTGGTCGAGTCGGCCTCTGGTCTCCTCTTCCTAGGTACTGGTCTCACCTTAATCATCAACGCTAACCAACAGCGGCGCCGCCCCGACCTGGCGGCATTAGCGGCATTGGTAGTTGCCCTAGTACTGGGAATCATCTTTCATAAGACATTCTATGACCTTTGGTTTCAAGCCGGCGGGGCACTAATCTGGTTAGCCATCATGCTGTTTTTTAAGTACAGGCACCCCCACGCAACTCAGATAAGTTGAATGGCGGCGTTGGTTCAACTTCACTTAGACACAAATAACGCTTCAGACAAGCCACAAGAGGCACGTCTGAAGCGTTTTTGAAAGTTGCGTGGAGCGTGACTCATTGCATGAATACTACATCCTTGGCTTTAATCGTCACCAAGATCTTGACCATGAGTTGCAATGACATGCTTATACCAATAGAAACTGTCTTTCTTAATCCGCCTCATATCCTTCAGATCGTGGTCAGTGCGATTGACATAAATCACACCATAACGCTTACTGAAGCCTTCACTCGAGCTCACGAGATCAATTATCCCCCAAGGCAGATAGCCAATAACTGGCACGCCATCATCCACAATGGCATGTTCCATTTCAAGAATGTGTCGCTTCATGTACTCAATCCGATAATCGTCATGAACATGT
Organism: Lacticaseibacillus sp. 866-1; assembly: GCF_016861825.1. Classification (NCBI taxonomy): domain Bacteria; kingdom Bacillati; phylum Bacillota; class Bacilli; order Lactobacillales; family Lactobacillaceae; genus Lacticaseibacillus; species Lacticaseibacillus sp. 866-1. The sequence goes on from NZ_BOLU01000048.1 coordinate 1,194, forward strand.
CCATCTTCCGTTAAGACATCTTTTGCTCCGAGCCCATTTTCGACAATCATAAGGGGTAGATGATAACGGTGAAAGAGCTCATTTAAGATAATTCTTAAGCCTACTGGATCTTGTGGCCATCCAAAACTGGAAATAGTCAATTCTTTGTTAATCAGTCGCTTCGCCGCATTTTGGGCATTTGACGCATTAGGATCAAAGGGTTGCTCATTTCGGCTTGATAAGCCCGTCATGTAATAGCTTAGGGAAATAAAATCCATCTTGGACAACGGATTTTGCATCAATGCGGTTTCCTCAAGCGAAATCTCCGGCCAGCATTTTTCCCGAGAGAACAACGCCTGTAGATTGGCGGGATATGCACCCTGAGTTAGAACGTCGAGAAAATCATACATACTACTTTGATTTTTTTGTTGGTTTTTCAATACATCAAGCGGATTAGGCGTTTGTGGATATGTCGGTACAGCCGCCAACATACAGCCAATTTTGCCAGGTAGTTTCATCGCATGATACATCGCTACAACGGCAAAGTGGGCAATATTAAAATTGTGAAAGACTTGATACTTGTAAGTCAAGAAGTCGGGATTATGTTGCGAAACCTCTTTGCCAGTAAAATTATTCGGCGCCTTTAAAACAAAATTGCATTCATTGAACGTCAACCAATATTTTACCTTCTGGCCAAACCGGGCAAATAAGAGGGCGGCATAGCGCTTAAAATCCTCAATAGCTCGTTTAGAAGTCCATCCCCCATACTGTTTGAGGATGCTCAAAGGCTCGTCAAAATGATAGAGCGTGACAACTGGTTCTATGCCCGCTTTAAGGCATTCATCGATAACGTTTTCGTAGAATTGAAGTCCTTTTTCGTTTGGTACCTCATCATTACCATTTGGAAAAATTCTGGCCCAAGAAATTGAAAACCGAAAGCTATTTAACCCAAGATCGGCAAGCAAATGAATGTCTTCTTTATAGTGGTGATAGAAGTCACTGGCAATAGAAAAATCTGCAAGATTGCCATGTCCCTTCTTTCGATCAAGAATGGTGGCTCCCTTTCCATCTTCGTTTGCCGCCCCCTCAAACTGTGAGGCTGAACTTGCACCGCCCCACAAAAAGCTTGATGAAAGGGCATATTTTTTATTATCTAACATTATCTCATCGTCTCCATTTCTGATTCAATCAGGCTGCAGTAGCTGCCGAACCATGCTCCTGGGTCAGAGCTTGATTGTCCAGGACCTTAAAGAATGGGAAATAGATTAACGCAGAAACAAACAGTAGAATCAGACCCCAGACGATGCCAGACCAACCACACTGAATAAATAATTTGATGATATAAGGCATCTCTTGTGGCAACATATACCCCGCCGTAACACTCAACAAGCCAAATTTAGTAGCCAAATAGGCAATCGTCACGTCAACCGCAGGCGTCAGGACAAACGGAATGAACATAATGGGATTAAGCGCAATCGGCACCCCAAAAATAGAAGGTTCATTGATGTTAAATAACCCCACCGGCAACAGTGCTTTTGATAATGCCCGATACTGCTTACTTTTGGCAAAGAAAAACATAATAAAGACCAAGCCAAGCGTGCAACCGTCACCGCCAATGCTCGAAAAGATCATGAAGGCCAAATTGATGATATTATGCGCAGAATGTCCAGACTGAACGGCATCTAGGTTGGCGGTTGATAAGGCAATTAGAGTCGGCATCATTACGGAATTGACAACTGATCCGCCATGAACCCCACAAAACCAAAACAGGGATGACAGAATGGTTAAAACCAAGAAACTCCAGTAGTTCCCGGTAAATCCTTGCAGCGGAGTCTGAAGGATCTTATATAACGCTACGTTGACATTCCCGTATGGGGTCAGCTGCATGAGGTAGGTCAGCAAAGCGGCACAGGCAGCAATGATAATAGCAGGAATCAGTGCTGCAAAAGACATTTTGACCATAGGTGGCACAGAATCAGGCATCTTAATTTGTAGATGCTTGTCCATTAAAAAGGCATAAAACCTAGTGGTAACCAGGGCGATAATCATAGCGGACAACATGCCGGCCGTCCCAAGATAATCCATTGAAATCGTGAACGTACCACCTTTTTGCGCCAAAAGCGGCGTAAAGAACAAAAATACCATCACCGAAAAGAGGCCGCTGACAAAGGCATCTTGTTTGAGTTGATGCGCCAGTTCCCTCGCTACGGCAATTGTCACATAAAGTGCCAAACACCCCATGGTCATTTCATACCCGATATTAAGCACGTTGTCCAAATGTGAAATTTTCAAAAAGTTTAAATACGCATTAATCGGTAGCGCTTTGAGCAAAGAAAATACGGATCCAATAATCATGATTGGAATCACGGACATGACCCCACGCAATGACGCGAGATATTTATTACTTGCAAACTTGGCAGAAATTGGATTAAGGACATTCTGCAGTTTCTCCACAAAAGTAATCACAATGTTTACCTCCACTTGAATTAAGATAGCGTTATCAGTACTGACATTATGAGCTTAGTGTCGTTTCCAAAAAGTTACCATGCTATATTTCTGCCGATTATTTGGCAGAAATTACATAGCAGAAAAGCTAACTAAAAACGACTGTTCAGTAACCTGAAAGTTACCATCCAGTCGCTGGTATTAGGGCGAGAATATGAATTAACAGATTAGTACTTTTTGGTTGTAAGGGAGGCAACAAGTTTCTCATAACTGACAACACCATGTCGAACGCCACCACCAAACAGATAGGTCATTAATTGAGCAAACTCAAGCATCTGAGTTACATTGGAATTTAGAATTGGTAATTCAAGGACAAAATTGATTTCCTGTCCAGCAAGTAGCAATGGCTCTTGAAATTCAACTAAAAACGGTGTTTGATCATTTTCCCGTCGGATGAACGCCATGCCACCTGAATATGGTATCAGCTGATTGTCTGACAAGGCTTTTTTTGCAAATGTCTTATTATTAGCCAACATCTCAAAATTTTTCACAAAGCTGAATTGTTGCTTGGAAAGCAAATCTGTAATGTTTTTCGAAACACCACTGCGTTTTAAAGCCGCTTCCACAAGTTGCTTGTCACCGGTGTCTAGTTGCGGGCTTAATCGAATAACATTTCCGGGGTTAATATCTTCATCCGGTAGCGAGTAATTAGAGAAAACAATATCAAATTGTTCTTGGGCTGTTTCGTAATTTAGTTGTTGAAAGTCGTACGCAGTGACTTTGATTTCTGTATCACCAGCGCTAGCCGCCAAAAAGTGTTTGAGTCGCGAAAGACCCACTGTGCCAAATGTTGTTGTCACCGCCACCTTTTTTCGTGTAACAGTAGCAACTCGCTCAGCCATTTTTGGCTCAAGGAAAAAAGTTAGAACACCGAGCTCAATCATTGCCACATGTGCTTGATAGATGGTTTGAAGCCGTTGCTGAAAAGCATTTAGCAGTTCAAACGTAGCAAAATCTCGCACCCGAAAGTCAGTCAATTCGCTGAATGGTCGGAAAAGCCCAGTAAGGATACGCCGTTCAAGTAATTGTAATTGCCAGGCAATTTCCGTTCGCTCTTGAGTTGAAAAAGAGAGGCCATAATCTCGTTTATTAATGATTTTCCAGAATTCATGTTCAATTTCCGATGGCTGACTCAATTCTTTTGGATTAATGGTTGTGCCCTTGAGTACGGCCTGTAGCGCATTTATCTCTGCTTCTTGTGCCTCAGGAAGAAGTAGCTTGGCTACTGCGTGAATACTGTCTTCGCCCTCCAGGTTGGAAAAATCAGTGAGGGTATCCCCATCATGAAGCCTGACTCGAGTCAAAAATAGATAATGAAGTAACGTTTCCGCCTGCCCATCAAGAACCAGCAACCCCCCTTTGAAAAGGGCCAAACGTAACTCCTGATTGGCTCGCTTATACTGTTCATGAAGTGATTGATTATTCATCAGAATTTGAGTGAGCAATCGATGATCGGACTGCATCAAAGCCAGCCAACAACGGCGTCTTGACCACTCCCCCCCGCTTATGCAGATACCATAACCAGGTTTAACATTCAGACGTAAAGCGAACTGGGATAAAATTCGCCGCATTTGTTTGATGCTTTCATTAATCTGACTCCGGCTTAAATAGAGGCGCTCACACAAATGCTCAATGGTGATATATTGATTCATGCGTAAAAGCGTATAGAGAATGTAGTTTGTCCGATTTGCAACAATTTGGGCCCCAGGTTGCTGCAGGCCTGAGCGCAGTCTTAGCTTAGCCGCAAAGGCATGAAAAGCATCAGTGTCATCACTGAGAATTCGATAACCCAGGTTAGCGCGTTTTTCCAACTGTAGGCCATTTTGTTCAAGAATGACGGCGACTTCCGACATTGTCTGCCTCAGAGTACGCTCACTGATACCGAATTTAGCACACATTTTTTCACGACTAACATACTTTGATCCATTGACACAAAGGTACACCATCATTGGCATGAGACGTTTTTCCATAGAGTCCTCCAAAAAGATACATTCGCTTTGGTTATACGCTTTATTCTGTTCGGCAGTATGTATTTGCTCTAGTTAAATCGCTCAGAACAAAATACCAGAATGCTGAAATAAAAACCTGGATTATTCATAGAATTTCAAAAAAGCAGCGCAATCCCATGATTCACACGGGACTGCGCTGCTTTGGTGTTTCACCCATTGGGTGCGCCTATATGCTAAGGTTGAGTCGACAAAAACCATCACGAAAGCGAGGCT
>NZ_BOLU01000049.1:0-4754 GCF_016861825.1 Lacticaseibacillus sp. 866-1
GTATTTTCCTTGAGCGTGTCTGGTTTAACCCCAAAGCCCACAACCTGGCGGCTTAAAAAAAGAGTACCTAGACCAATTAAGGTCTAGATACTCTCATAAATTATGTTCAACTTCACTTGACGAAGAGCCCAAAAAACGCGCGAGCCAAGTTTGATCCTGGTTCGCGCGCATATGTCAGAACTGTTTCCAGTCAGGTCCGCTGGCTCCACAACCTAAGACCACTGATCCCCGGAATCCGCTGGGTGTCGGGACGCGCCCGACTGATCAGCCGACCTTTCACCATTACTGGTTACTCGACTCATCGCATAACGGTATTATATCATGCTTTCGCGGTTTTTGCAGGCTTGCGGTAGGTCATTTCGGCCACCAGCTGCGCGAGCAGGAAGCCGACCGCGATCGCGCCGGCCACCATGGCGACGCGAAACGTCAACGACAGCGCCTGATCCAGATTACCGAGCACCAGCGCCCGCACCGCCTGGTACGCGGTCGCCCCTGGCACCAGCGGCACTAGGCCGGGAATGTTGAAAATGATCACCGGCATTTTTTTGATGCGAGAAAAGACAATTCCGCACAGCCCGATGGTCAGCGCGCCGAGCAGGTTCGCCAGCATGCGGCCGGTACTGAGCTGCATCAGCGTCCAGTACACCAGCCACCCGGCGGCTCCGGCCCAACCGGCCAGGTTCAGCGCCTTGTGCGGCACATTAATGATGATGGCAAACGCAATGGTGGACAGATAAGAGAAGCTGACCTGAACCAGCACTTGTAAGGCTAATGGCATGACGCCCCTCCTTGCCTAGAAAAACCGAAAAATGATCGCGATCCCGACGCCGATGGCACAGGCCGACAGAATGGCCTCCATGCCGCGCGCCATGCCGGAGAGCAGGTGTCCCGCCAGCATATCCCGGATCGAGTTGGTGATCGCCACCCCAGGCACCAGCGGCATGACCGCGCCGATGATGATGTTGTTGATGTCACGACCCACGCCTAGGCGCACGCCCACCCAGGCGGTCAGCCCGACCACAAACGCGCCCAAAAGCTCGGAAATGAACTGCAGCTTGGTCAGGCTGGAGACCTTGTAGTAGGCGGCAAACCCAAGCGCGCCGACCAAAGCGGCCAGTGGCATGTCGAACCAGTCATAGGTCTGCGCAAAAATCACCATCAAGGTCGTTGAGCACAGCGCCGCAGCCAGGATCTGCAGCCACACCGGGAAAAATGGCGTGTGCGCGTCAAGGGTCTCCAGCGCCTGGTGAAGCTGGCTGAGCGTCAGCTGACCGGCCGCAAACTGCCGCGACAGATTGTTCACCCCGGCCACTTTTTCCATGTCAATGCCACGCTGTGCCACCGGGGCAATTTGAACGGTCGCTGGCCCGTCAATGCCGATGAACAGCCCAGTCGGCGTGGTAAACACCCGCGCCGAATGCGCACCGGCGTTTTGCGCAATGCGCGTCATGGTGTCATCAACGCGGTACATTTCGCTCCCGCCTTCGATCATGATGCGGCCGGCAAGCAAGCACGTCGTCAGCAGTTCATTTTCCATCGTGCGCCTCCAAAAACTGGGTGAAGTGGGCACGCAGCTTGGCCTTGGGGTACGCCCCGGTGACTTTTTCCACCGGCTTGCCCTGCCAGTAAAGCAGCATCGTGGGAATGCTTTGCACGTGGAACTGATCGGCCACGGCGGTGTCGCCTTCGACGTTCAGCGTCAACACGCGCATGGGCAGCTCCTGCTCCAGCTCGGCAAGCAGCGGGCTCAAAATCTTGCATGGGCCGCACCACTCGGCCCACAAATCGACCACCGTCAGGCCCTCACTTAGGTGGGTCGTCATCGTCTCACTCGTCACTGCTGTCGGCATCCTCATCCCGTCCTTTCATTTTTTGATTGTAGCATGCACCCGGCGCGTTTGAATAGGCACGCCAGCAGCGGCTGATCTCAGCCCAGCTGCCACTTCAAAGAATGGCGCCCAAGTTGAACCTGGACGCCTCATCACCAACCTAGTTTATCATTTTCCAGTTGCCATTTGGATCCACGACAGCAAAAAAGCCGTGTCACCACGGCGCTAATGGTTATTCTTTAGTGAATTCATCGTACGCGGCCTGATCCATCACGTAATCCAGCTCGCCAATGTACTCGTGAACCGGGGTGTCAGGCGCGAACGGGTGCTTGAAGCGGTACAACCCATCGGAGCTGTCCAGGCCCCATACGCCGCCCATGTCGTACTTGGCCTTGCCTTCCTGGCAGGCCCAGTTGATCATTTCGTACTGCAGCAGGTAGGGGATCATCAATGAATTCTTGATTCGCATGGAGCCGCCGTACATGTGCCAAACTTTGTCGCCGAACGCGAAGGCAATCGCAGAAGCCTGCAGCTGGCCATCGACTCGCGCGATGAAGACCTTCATCTGATCCTTGCCGGCAAACGCCTCAGACATCCGATCAAAGTACGCCAGCGGCCGATAAGTGATGCCGTGGATCTCGCTCATCGTCTTGTAGGCCTCAAAAAACTCCGGCATCAGCTTTTCGCCATCACCGACTTCGACTTCGACGCCGCTCTTCATGGCGTGGCGGATCTTGGTCCGGGTCTTGCCGGTCATTGTGGCCATCACGCCATCAATGTCCTTGTCCTTGATGTCCAGCACAATGTTGAACCGCGGCTGGATCGTGTCATGGTTGCCATGGAACTTGCGATTGCGAGTCACGTAGCCATGTTTCTGAAAGGCAGCGTTCAGCTCATCCGTGTAATCCAGCTCCGGATCCATCCGCAGTAAGAAAGCATTGCGCTTCTTTAGTTCAGGCAGCGCCTCCTGGACCAGCGCATCGATCGTGTCAATGTCAGTCGGATCGCAGACTGGACCCTTGCTGCAGTAGGCAAAAGTGTTACCAGCCTTGTCCGTGACGGTCAGGATCGACATACCGGCCGTGATTTGGCCATCCTTTTCCAGGTAAGCGTACAGCGGGGACCAGTTGTTTTTGACCTTCGACCAGGCAACGGACTGGGTCACCGAGGTGTACGGGGCGTCTTCCACGAATTTTTCGTAGCGGGCAACGGCTTCTTGATTGTTTAAATCAACGATTGGCATTGTTTACTTCCCTTCATTTTTGGCCGCAAAGCGGGCCTTGTAACTCGCGTAGTATTTCTTGATCCGGTGATTGCGCAGGAAACTCTTGTCCGCCGGATACTCTAGGGTATTGCCCCACTTGCCGTCATCGATCAGTGTCTGCATATGCTTTTTGATCTCGGGATCGGTGACATTAGCCACGGCGTCGTCGGGATTGACCCCCAGCCAGAGGTAATCGTTCTTGGCCAGCTCGGGTGCCGTGAACGGCTGGTGGAACACGCGGTCTTCGACCATCGGCTTGATCAGATTGTGGCCTGAAGCCGTGGTGTAAAAGCCGCTGCGGCCCTGGCGCGGGTTCAGCTCAATCAGCTTGAACTCCTGATCGCGCACGTCGTATTTAAGGTCGAAGTTGCCAAACCCGGTGTAGCCCATGTTCTTGATAAACTTAGCCAGGCGCGCCTCAGTGTCCTGATGGTACTCGATGAAGGTGGCAACGTAATTACCGACCAGAAAATCGGATGGGTCCTGCAGCAGCTGCCGGCCCATCGTCATCTGCCGCACGTTGGAATCCAGATCCGCGTAGAAATTGATGGTATACATCGCGGTGTCGCCGCCGGGAATGAAGTCCTGCAGCAGAAAGTTGCCGCGGTAACCGGCATCATAAGTCCGCTTCAGCATCGTCAGGATCTGGTCCTTGGCGGTGAACTTGTACGCCTTGCGCTGCCCGGGAAAATCCATCGCGATCTGCTGCGCCGCATCAGCGGGCTTCATCGCAACTGGAAACGCGAGCGCCAGGTCGGCCACTTTTTGCTCGTAGTTCTCTTGGTTGACCACCACTGTCTTGGGGTACGGCAGGTGATTTTCCTCGCATTGCTGATAGAAATGATCCTTGTAGTAGACGCTGTCCAGGACCTTCACGCTCGGGTACGGAATGATGTAGGTATCCTCCAGTGCCTCGCGGTTGCGAATGGCTAGCTCCGTGTACTCGTCGCCTGCTGTGATCAGGATCGGCTTGACCCCAGGCTTGCCGTACTTTTTCGCCATGTCGAGCAGCGCGGCAACAAACTCTTCGTTTTCCTTGAAGTGATCAACAACTGTCACGTCGCAAATCTGCGAATCCTTAGTCATCGCCAAGGCGGCCACGCCGATGCAGTGACTTTTGACCCCATAAGCTTCGTGGAACGAACGCGCCATGCCGTAAATGTTGACATCGGTGCCGACAAGGACTGGAATAATCGAACTGGTATCTACCATAGTGAACTCCTTTGATATGCAGGCTTAGTTACATTGTCCATTATCGCACAACTGCCCATGCGGGCAAGGCTGCAGAGCCGGCTTTAACAATAAAAAATCGTCTCGGGGAACCCCCGAGACGACCGGCTTTAAGGAGAGCGAAGGAGTCGAACCCCCCTACGCATTTCTGCGCTCACAGGCTGCAAGCAGCCCGCAGCATTACCGCTCTGCCAACTCTCCATATGACTAACAGTGTTTAGTATAGGACACGGTCCAAGCGATGTAAATGAATTTCATGAAACGATCATAAGATTCTCATGAATTAACAGTTCTTTAGTAAGCACCTAATAACAGACCGGATATGAATGCCAGCTTCTGGGCGATATGATTGCCTCATCAAATATGGTGAGGTGATTTTTATTGGATGAGAAGCCAGAGATTGTTCGCATCAAATTGGAAGAGAATCAACG
>NZ_BOLU01000050.1:0-4559 GCF_016861825.1 Lacticaseibacillus sp. 866-1
GCCGTTAGGCGACGCGCTTACAAGCCGCTGTCTTTAGTCAGAGGTGGTTGACCGTACCGCTTCAGTGCCGCTGTTAGGGATTCGCGCATGCGGTTGACCAAAGACGGCGGCGAGATGACCCTCACCAAGTCGCCTTGACTACGCAGCCACAGCATCGCCCCGAAGACGAAGGCGTATGACTCAATAATCGTCCCGCCGGTTGCCGTCCTGCGGATCACGCGACTGTCGGGAAAAATATCAAGGGCGTTATCCGGCGAATTATAACACTCGTATCGAAACGCCATGAATTCCCCCATATCGAGCAGGTAACTGTGACGGCGGTGCTCGGAAAGGAAGTAGCGCTCGCCATGCGGTAGAGGCTGGCCCTTCGCCGTTTGGATGATTTCATGAATCCGATCCAGGCGAAACAGCTGGTAGCGGTGCTTTTTTTCGACAAACATGACGACGTAAAAATAGAAGCGGTCAAAATAGATGGTCACGGGTTGCCCTTTAATTTCTGAGCACTGCGGCTGACCTGAGTGGCGATAAGTGAAGGTCACCTGAAGTTTGGCAGCGATGGCAGTCTCCAGCCGCGTCATCAGTGCCAGCAGCGGTTTTGTGTGCACCAGCGGCACATAGTCTTCTTTTTCCTGCTTGAGCCAGAAGTTGACGGTTGCAGTGTCTTCAGGCGTCAGGCGCGCCTGCAAAAATCGCAACGCCTTGATCATCTCAGAAGCAGACAACGCGCGACTGCCTAGCAAAACTGAGGAGATACCAGTGATCAACGCGAGGTTTTCGACCTCATCCCCCTGCACGAGCTGAAACTGGTGCGACTTCGTTTCCACCAAACGGCCGGCGTTTTGCGCCGCCAGTGCCGTTCTGATAGCCGCGAGGTCACGTTGAAATGTCCGCAGTGAGACCCCGGCCCCCGCGTCAAAGCCCACGGTTTGGCCCGCCATCAGCTTCGCCAGCAAATCCGCGACTCGTGCATTACTGTTCATCCTCGCCGCCCCCTTTTTCCGCTTGATCTATAGTTTACGCTGACTCAGCCTGCACGCAAGCGGCAGCCGCGAACCGAAAACGAAAGTAAGGCCAACTTGCCCAGGCGCGATTTATCAGTCCACGCCCAAAACGCCCCGGCCCCGCGATTTTACGACCAAATCGCGGCGCCGGGGCGCTTGTCTTTTTGAGGCTAACAGTGCTTTTTGTCGCAGCCTCAGCGTGTCAGGCTGCCAAGTTACTTGCCCTTGGTGTCGTCTTCGTTCATCTTGAGAATGCTCATGAACGCTTCTTATCTCACTCGGTTTTTTATGCCGATTATATGTGTTTCTTTCTATTATATACATGGTTCAAATTGCAGTCGTGGGTGCTTAAATATTGATGTCGGTCTAATTTGATTTATGTGCATTTATATCGGTGCATATTTGCGTTGGCAAATCGTAGGCAAGACCAAAACGGGGCTGAATAATAAGCCCTGTTTTTTGTTTACGAGCGCAAAAAAATAGCCCCATCCGCCGAAGCGAGTGAGGCTAATCATGCTGTTATGAGAAAAGCTTTTGCCCTTTGTTCATTTGTCGCTGCATTTCTTTGACCAGATTGCTTGGCGCAGTCCAAGAGTTGTCAACGTTAAACCCATAGTATTTGAGCGCTGCGTGATAGAGGGCAGGCCCAATCTTGTAGTCAACTGGCAAGCCTAAGCGCTGCTGCCAGATGCCCACTAGCTGTGAGCCAACGGCTACTTTACTTGGTACCCATTGAACGGCAGGCAAAGCACGAGCATCAATGAATTTGTAGCCCTTGGCGTTAGTCCAGGCGATGTCCTGACTTGAGATAACGCCATCTTGAGTGCGATTTTCAAGAGCTTCGGCCCGGCGTGCTGAACTAGCCCCGAAGTAGCCATCGACCTCTAAGTCCCCCGCTGCGCTTTGGCTTGGCTCAGCTGCTGGCGCTGGTGCGGGTGTCGCAGGAGTCACGGCCTGCCCTGCCGCCTGACGTACGAGATCAATATAGTGGTTCATGTTGATACCGCCTGGGCAATCAGTGGCCACGATGCTGTTGTGAGGAACGATGTGCGCACTGTCAATCGGAATGCCATATCGCTTGCAGATGTCAGCACACAGTTTTGCTGATAGCCTGAGCGTTTCCTCTGCCACTGACCAGTTAGGCGCGCCGCTTGAGTTGACGTGTTCCAAACCGATTGAGCGTTGGTTCATTAGCTTGTTACCGGCATGCCAAGCCGACCGCGTTTCATCTACGCAGCCGATGATTTGCGTTGGCGTGATTTCGTAGTGTGCAGAAGTCATCTTCCCGCCCTTGAGCCAAGTGTCCAGTGCTACCCTGTAGTTCGTGGTGCTGTTGTGGTGAATAACCACTCGGTCAATTTTGTGTCGTGGATAGCCGGGATCATCATGTGCGCTGCCGTTCATTGGACGCTCGTCCACATACGTAGTTAGTTTTGACCATACTGCCATTATTTTGCCTCCTTCTTAGGCTTGTCATACGTCAGTGCCTGACCGCTGTCGGACACGCCAGCAGTAGTCGGGTCAGTGACCACACCAAGAATTGACAGCACCGCGAATACCGCATTGACAATGCCGGTCAGTTGCGTGCCTAGGTTGGCAAAGTCCCACTTATACCCAAAAGGCGCAGCCACAGCTTGCGCAAGCAATAAAATAGCCGGCACTAAGGCCAGCCAGAACTTGATACTCAATACTCGTACTTTCCAATTAATCTTCATCATTATTTCTCCTTTTCTAAATCACATGACGTCTTCTGGTGCCGGTGTCCAAGGGGTTGCAATGCTTCCAAATTCAACCTTGGGGTAACCGTAGTATGTGTTTTGACCCATGTTGTTAGTTTTAACAAATAGCAAAATGGAGTCTGTCTTATCAGGAACGATTAGGCTTGCTTGGCTAACACCATCAGCGTCAAAATTTATTACATTGCCGCCTGTTGTCAAAAGTATGTTGCCAGATGAATCTTTTGCTTGGATAAAGCAATAAGCGTTGCCTTGACCAAGGACTTTTGCATAAGGGGCGTTGTTGATAAACACCGAAAAGCATAAAGGCTGTCCTAATTTGATGAATTTTGTAGGAATGTTTGTCACCCATTGAAACCAGCCGGGCGCTTGGTGAACAGCCTTATTAATCCCCGCAAGAATATTTCTGCCATAAACTTGACTGCCATTGCTGAAAACCTTGTCTACTGGCGTACCATTAACGACACATGCTTTACCATTAATTGTTGGCATTCAATCACCCCTCAATGAAGTAGACGCCGGTCTTGTCGGACAATGCGTCATAAGCAGCTTGCGTAATTACATTGATAACGGCATCAGCACCCTTGTCACCGGTGTCACCTTTAGCGCCAACGAGAGAGGCCAACCATTGATTGACACTGCCAGAGAAGCCCGCGTTTACGGCAACTTGATAAGCGGAAAGCCCTTGGTCGCCGGGATCACCTTTTTCACCGGTATCGCCAGTCTTACCGGTGTCGCCTTTGATACCTTGCGAACCACTTAGGTCGGCAATATAGGTGAAACTGGTGCCATTCCACACGTAAAGCTTACCGTCATCAGGGTCGCTTACGTCACTGGCAATCATGGTGAAATCTCCATCAGAGAATCCGTCACCATTCATTTCAGCAACAGATGGGAACGTCTTTACGATCTGGAAGTCTTTCCCTGGATTGCCCTTTTCACCCGTGTCGCCTTTAGCACCAACGAGAGAGGCAAGCCAGTCCGTTTGTGAACCTTTATAGCCATTAATGACCGCGACTTGATAGGCAGATAGACCCTGAGCGCCTGTATCACCTTTCAGACCATTGGCAACAGCAGTAGATACTTCTTGCTTTAGTTGCTGACTAAGGTCGCTAAACTGCTTAATAAAGTCGTCAACCGTAATGCTGCTGACGATGCCCCCAGAAAGACCAGTGACGTTCTCATTGATTTGAAGTGCCAAAAATCCATCACTAGGATAGATTGCAGTGCCACCGTCTACGATGTCCCACAGCTCAAGCAGATAGCTTCCAACTGGCAATTGGGCCAATTGTCCGCTAGTGATGATGGCATGATTGTTCGTGATACTGGCACTTATTCCCAGCAAATATCCGGAATCGTTTTTTACTCTTACCTTTGCATCTGATGTTAGGGTTGCTGCGCTGCCATCATCGAACGCACTCAAATGTATTTCAGTTGTGGTATCGGCAAATTTAAACTGTTTATCGCCGTTGCCAAGATACAGCTTCCTCATAAAGAATCATCTCCTCACGCTAATCCTATTCATCATCATTATCTCCTTTAATGCCTACATGGTCTTCTAATCGAGTAATTCTAACCGAGTGACTGCCCAGTTCTTCATCATGTGTTTTCAGATGAGTATTCAAGTCTGCCAGCGATTGTTCGTGCATTTTGAGCTGACGATTAATCGTCTCTGAAAGCACTTGAATATCAGAGCGCAATGGATCCAAGGCAATCTTTTTGAATAGCCAGCTACCCGCGCTCACGCCCACCCCTATGATTGATATGAACTCCGCCCAGTCACCAATCGTGTATCCAAAAAATGTCACTTTCTCACTTCCTT
>NZ_BOLU01000051.1:0-4106 GCF_016861825.1 Lacticaseibacillus sp. 866-1
GAGTTATTTGAATAGCTCGATTTGTTGTTTATTGCGAATTGACTTCGCTCATGTTAATTAATTCTTTTCAACTTTCATTGAAAAGCCCTATCACATTTACGAAACTTTGTTCAGTTTTCAAAGGACTACCTTGTCCAAAAGGCAACTCTGAAATCATATCAGATTGCTCATAGGCTGTCAACCAAATGCTTTGGCTGAAGGCCGGCTGCAATCGTGCTGATTGCCTCAACGACGCTATTTATCATATCAGCCACACCACAGAGCGTCAACAAATTTCGTATCTTTTTCACAATCACGAACAAGCGCCGACAGCCTTCTTCCAATCGTTAGAGTTTTAGAACGAATCCTCACTCCTCAGCTGTGCTTTATCCGGAGTTATTTAGACCCCGCGCAAAACAAAAAGCCGCTGAAAGGCGGCTTTAATTTCTCACTATGGACGCATCGTTGGAAATAGTAACACATCGCGAATGGAGGCGGCGTCTGTCAACAACATGACTAGGCGATCGATACCGATCCCTAGACCACCAGTTGGCGGCATGCCATACTCCAAAGCTTCAATGTAGTCCTCGTCAATCGGCTGGGCCTCGTCATTGCCGGAAGCCTTCTCGGCCGCCTGCGCTTCAAACCGCGCACGTTGATCGATTGGATCATTCAACTCAGTAAAGGCGTTGCCGTACTCGTTGCCGTGGATAAACAGCTCAAAGCGATCCACGAACCGCGGGTCCTTTTGACTCTTCTTGGCCAGTGGCGAGATCTCGATCGGGTGGCCGTAAATAAATGTCGGCTGGGTCAAAGTCGGCTCAACGAACTCCTCAAAAAACGCATTGATGATATGCCCAGTCTGCCAAAACGGCTCGTAGTGAACCCCTTTTTCGTCGGCCAGCTTACGCGCGTCCTCGGTACTCATCGGCTGCCAGAAATCCACCCCAGTGGTTTCCTTGATTGCATCGACCATATGCTTGCGCGCAAACGCCGCATCCAAGTCAACGGCCTGGCCCTGGTAGGTAAACTGGCCCGTACCCAGGACTTGGTTGGCAACAAAGCGAAACAGACCTTCAGTTTCTTCCATGACATCGGACAGGTCCCAGTATGCAGCGTAGGTTTCCAGCTCGGTAAACTCCGGGTTGTGCTTGGTGTCCAGGCCTTCGTTCCGGAACACGCGGCCGATTTCGTAAACGCGCTCCATCCCCCCAACAATCAGGCGCTTCAGGTGCAGCTCCAGGGCGATTCGCAGGTACAGGTCGATGTCCAGCGCATTGTGATGCGTGATGAACGGGCGCGCCGACGCCCCACCGGCAGAAGTGTGCAGTACTGGTGTTTCCACTTCCAGAAAATCGTTACGATCCAAATACTGACGCACTGCCGTGACAATGTGCGAGCGCTTGACGAAGCGATCGTAGCTGTCCGGGTTGGCAATCAGATCAAGGTACCGCTGCCGGTAGATCTGCTCAACATTGGTCAGGCCGTGGTACTTGTCGGGCAAGGGCCGCAGCGCCTTGCTCAGAAAAGTCAGGTGGGTCGCCCGGACGGTCAGCTCACCAGCATCGGTTTTCATCATGTCACCGGCGATCCCCAAAAAGTCGCCGAGGTCAGCCTTTTTAAATATCTGATAGTTTTCTTCCCCGACCACGTCTTTGCGCACGTAAATCTGAATGCGGCCCGAGCGGTCACGCAGGTCAGCAAATCCCACCTTACCCTTGCCGCGCTTGGCCATCATGCGCCCGGCGATGGTGACCTCAACCGGCGTTTTTGCCAGATTATCCTTATCGGTGTCATCAAACTGATCGTGAAGCTGCTTGGCCAGATGGGTCCGGTCGAAGCGGTGTCCGAACGGATCGATCCCGTTTTCGCGCAGCGCGTCCATCTTCTGCCGACGAGCGCGCATCTGATCGTTCATTTCTGTGTCTTTAGCCATGTTTTCCTCCTGTCGTTGTCCTTAGCCATTTTGCCAATGTCGCAGTAAAAAAGCAACCGGCTAGCCGGCTGCTTGCGCCTTATCGCGGGCTTCGGTCTCTTCGACAAAGCGGTCAAATATATCGTCTACCTCTTGCTCAGTGTCCACACTCATGGCCGCGGCCTTGGTGCGTGCGGCCCGCGGAATGCCCTTCAAGTAGTAGGCGGCCTGACTGCGGAACTCCCGCACGGCCAGATGCTCACCTTTGAGCTCCACCAGGCGGTGAAGCTGCAACTTTGCGGTTTCAATCTTCTCACGCGGCGTCGGTTCAGGAATCAGCTCACCAGTGCGCAGATAAGTCTCCACGCCGCGCAGCATCCAAGGATTACCCAGCGCGGCCCGGCCGATCATAACCGCATCCGCGCCCACTTCGTCCAGCATTCGCTTGGCGTCCTGCGGCGAGCGCACGTCACCATTGCCCATGAACGGAATATGCAACTGGTGCTTGACTTCCTTGAGGATGTCCCAATCCGCATGGCCGCGGTATAACTGTTCACGTGTCCGCCCATGCATGGCTAGCGCCGATGCGCCAGCACGTTCAGCGGCCAAGGCATTTTCCACCGCGTAAATATGATCATCATCCCAACCGGTCCTCATCTTGACCGTCACCGGCTTATGCACCGCGTCGACCACGGCCGCAACCATTTCATAGATCTTGTTCGGGTCCAGCAGCCAGTGGGCACCAGAATCTGTTTTGGTGACCTTGGGCACCGGGCAGCCCATGTTGATGTCAATAATGTCGGCCTCGGTATTTTGGTCGATAAACTTAGCCGCGTTCACCAGATTTTCTTTATTGCCACCAAAAATCTGAATCGAGATCGGATGTTCGCGCGGGTCCACAAACAGCATGCTCAGCGTCTTCTTGTTGTGGTACATAATGCCGCGGTCGGAGATCATTTCGCACACGACCAGCCCCGCGCCAAATTCCTTGGCCGTCACGCGAAACGCCGCGTTGGTGATGCCCGCCATTGGCGCGACAACCACGCGATTAGGAATCGTGATGTCGCCGATTTTCCAGCTCAGTGAATCAGTTGCCATTATCTTCATCCTTTTCCTTTAAAAATGCCCTTAATTCTGCTTCGGAATACTGGTACTTGCGCCCGCAAAACTTGCAGACGGCCTCGGCGCCGTGGTCTTCCTCGATCATCGTGGTCAACTCATGGCGGCTCAAGGTCTTAATGATCCGGCCAAAATGAGCCTTGCTGCACGTGCATTCAAAACTGACGGGCTTGGTTGAAAGCACGTCGATGGCAACATTGCCTATCGCCCGCGTCGCGATCTCAGTCGGGGTCAGCCCCTGGCGCAGCATTTCTGAAGTCAGTGGCAGCGTCTTGACCGTGGTCTCGACTGACGCGATTTCCGCCTGGGTGGCACCCGGCAGCGCCTGGATCATGAACCCGCCGGCCACCTGGATGGTGTTGTCCGCGTTGACGAACACCGACAGCCCAACTGCCGATGGAATCTGCTCAGATTGAGTCAGATAATAGGCAAAATCCTCACCCAGCTCACCGGACACCAGCGGCACTTGGCCGGTAAATGGCTGGCCGAACCCCAGGTCCTTGGTGACCGCCAGCAGACCGCGGCTGCCCACCGCACGGGCGACGTCGATCTTGCCGACCACGTTCAGCGGCAGCGTCACGTGAGGCTGCTCGATGTAGCCGCGCACGCTCCCGTGACTGGTTCCATCGACGACAATTGCGCCGACCGGGCCATCCCCTTTCAGCCGCACGGTCAGAAGGTCATTATCCCCTTTGAGCCCCGCGGCTGAAAGCAGCAGCGTGGCCACCATGGTGCGCCCCAACGCGGCGCTGGCGGCACTCCAAGTGTCATGGCGGCGCTGGGCTTCAGCAATTGTGTCTGAGGCATCGACCGCAAACACGCGGAAGGCCCCATCTTTGGATACGGCGGTGATCAATTGATCAGACATTTTGGCATCTCCTTGTGACTAAACGCAAGTATCATACCAGAAAACCAACAGCCCCGCCACTTTTGCAGAAAACAGCGGCAAGGCCGTGAAAATAAAAACCACCCGTCGAACGGGTGGTTTTCTCTGGGGCTATAAGCCCCTGTTGCTGGCTGCGTCTCAAGGCGCTGGCCTCACTTCGTTCAAGGCCTACTGCGATTGCCACTTTAACCGCCTCTGGAAGAGGCT
>NZ_BOLU01000052.1:0-3258 GCF_016861825.1 Lacticaseibacillus sp. 866-1
AAAAAGCGCGGCAGCTTCCTACCCTCGCAGGCAGTCACCCACCAACTACTCTCGGCGTAGAGAAGCTTAACTTCTGTGTTCGGCATGGGAACAGGTGTATCCTTCTCGCTATCGCCACCGCACTTATTTTGTTGAAAGCTTTGCGCTCTCAAAACTGGCTATCATTGTTTTAAATGCTTTGAACCGTATTTGCTTCGCTAGTCGTGCTCCGCTTTGGCAACGGCCAAGTGTCTAGCTACGCTTTGGCCTTCACCGGCTGCGCCGGCAAAGTCCCAAGCTAGGCTAGCCATTGGCCTAAGATCGCCAAAGCTGCGCACTTTACTTGGTTAAGTCCTCGACCGATTAGTACTGGTCCGCTCCATGCATCGCTGCACTTCCACTTCCAGCCTATCTACCTGATCATCTCTCAGGGGTCTTACTTCCATATAGGAATGGGAAATCTCATCTCGAGGGGGGCTTCACACTTAGATGCTTTCAGCGTTTATCCCGTCCGTTCATAGCTACCCAGCGATGCGCCTGGCGGCACAACTGGTACACCAGCGGAACGTCCATCCCGGTCCTCTCGTACTAAGGACAGCTCCTCTCAAATTTCCTGCGCCCGCGACGGATAGGGACCGAACTGTCTCACGACGTTCTGAACCCAGCTCGCGTACCGCTTTAATGGGCGAACAGCCCAACCCTTGGGACCGACTACAGCCCCAGGATGCGATGAGCCGACATCGAGGTGCCAAACCTTCCCGTCGATGTGGACTCTTGGGGAAGATAAGCCTGTTATCCCCAGGGTAGCTTTTATCCGTTGAGCGATGGCCCTTCCATACGGAACCACCGGATCACTAAGCCCGACTTTCGTCCCTGCTCGACTTGTCAGTCTCGCAGTCAAGCTCCCTTATACCTTTACACTCTGCGAATGATTTCCAACCATTCTGAGGGAACCTTTGGGCGCCTCCGTTACATTTTAGGAGGCGACCGCCCCAGTCAAACTGCCCACCTGACACTGTCTCCCGCCACGCTGAGTGGCGCAGGTTAGAGTGTTCATACAGCAAGGGTAGTATCCCACCAACGCCTCTGCCGAAACTAGCGTTCCGGCCTCTACGGCTCCTACCTATCCTGTACAAGCGGTACAAACACTCAATATCAAGCTACAGTAAAGCTCCATGGGGTCTTTCCGTCCTGTCGCGGGTAACCCGCATCTTCACGGGTACTATAATTTCACCGAGTCTCTCGTTGAGACAGTGCCCAAATCATTACACCTTTCGTGCGGGTCGGAACTTACCCGACAAGGAATTTCGCTACCTTAGGACCGTTATAGTTACGGCCGCCGTTTACTGGGGCTTCAATTCTGGGCTTCGCTTACGCTAACTCATCCTCTTAACCTTCCAGCACCGGGCAGGTGTCAGCCCCTATACGTCATCTTACGATTTAGCAGAGACCTGTGTTTTTGATAAACAGTTGTTTGGGCCTATTCACTGCGGCTGCACTTGCGTGCAGCACCCCTTCTTCCGAAGTTACGGGGTCATTTTGCCGAGTTCCTTAACGAGAGTTCGCTCGCTCACCTGAGGCTACTCGCCTCGACTACCTGTGTCGGTTTGCGGTACGGGTGATCTATTTCTCCCTAGACGCTTTTCTCGGCAGTGTGATATCAGTCACTTCGCTACTTAAATTTCGCTCCCCATCACACCTTGTCCTTAAAGAAGTAAGCATTTCACTCGCTTCAAGACTCAGTGCTTGGACACACATTTCCAGCCGTGTGCTTGACTTAACCTCCTGCGTCCCGCCATCGGTCAAACAAAATAGATCAGTACAGGAATCTCAACCTGTTTGCCATCGACTACGCCTCTCGGCCTCGCCTTAGGTCCCGACTAACTCTGGGAGGACGAGCCTTCCCCAGAAAACCTTAGTCATACGGTGGATCGGATTCTCACCGATCTTTCGCTACTCATGCCGGCATTCTCACTTCCAAGCGCTCCAGCCGTCCTCACGGTCGACCTTCAACGCCCTTGGAACGCTCTCCTACCACACGTCCTTACGGACGCATCCACAGTTTCGGTATTATGCTTAGCCCCGGTATATTTTCGGCGCAGGGTCACTCGACTAGTGAGCTATTACGCACTCTTTAAATGATGGCTGCTTCTGAGCCAACATCCTAGTTGTCTGTGCAACGCCACATCCTTTTCCACTTAGCATAAATTTAGGGACCTTAACTGGTGATCTGGGCTGTTCCCCTTTCGACGATGGACCTTATCGCTCACCGTCTGACTCCCGGAGTAAGATAATTGGTATTCGGAGTTTATCTGAATTCAGTAACCCATGACGGGCCCCTAGTCCAAACAGTGCTCTACCTCCAATATCCATCCTCCGAGGCTAGCCCTAAAGCTATTTCGGAGAGAACCAGCTATCTCCAAGTTCGTTTGGAATTTCACCGCTACCCACAACTCATCCCAGCATTTTTCAACATACACGGGTTCGGTCCTCCAGTGCGTTTTACCACACCTTCAACCTGGTCATGGGTAGGTCACTTGGTTTCGGGTCTACACCAACATACTTAGTCGCCCTATTCAGACTCGCTTTCGCTGCGGCTCCGGCTTTTCACCTTAACCTCGCATGCTAGCGTAACTCGCCGGTTCATTCTACAAAAGGCACGCTGTCACCCATTAACGGGCTCCAACTAATTGTAGGCACACGGTTTCAGGAACTATTTCACTCCCCTTCCGGGGTGCTTTTCACCTTTCCCTCACGGTACTGGTTCACTATCGGTCACTAGGGAGTATTTAGCCTTGGGTGATGGTCCACCCGGATTCCGACGGAATTTCACGTGTTCCGCCGTACTCAGGATCCCAAACGGAGGGTGAGCGATTTTGACTACAGGGCTTTCACCTTGTCTCGCGCAGCTTTCCAACTGACTTCGTCTATCACTCACTTTGGTAACTCCAATGTTTGGTCCTACAACCCCAAAGTGCAAGCACTTTGGTTTGGGCTGTTCCCACTTCGCTCGCCGCTACTATGGGAATCGCAATTGCTTTCTCTTCCTGCAGGTACTTAGATGTTTCAGTTCCCTGCGTTTGCCTTCATTAAGCTATGTATTCACTCAATGATAACCACCAAAGGTGGCTGGGTTCCCCCATTCGGAAATCTCCGGATCAAAGCTTACGTACAGCTCCCCGAAGCATATCGTCGTTAGTCACGTCCTTCATCGGCTCCTAGTGCCAAGGCATCCACCGTGCGCCCTTTGTAACTTAACCTTGATCGATTAACTCGATC
>NZ_BOLU01000053.1:0-2705 GCF_016861825.1 Lacticaseibacillus sp. 866-1
CAGCACTGAACCATCGTCCCAGACGTATTCTGAACTATCTTCGACCATGCGATTACTACCGACGCATGGCTTAACAACCTAGACCACTATCAAGGATTCGTTATCATCGTTGCACTTGACTTGAAAATTGAGGGGCAGGAATCACAGAGCCCGTTATTTACGGTGTCTATTTTAAATACAAGAGGACTTGGGTATACGCCGGAATTGCCGGCTTGCTGTCTGGCATCATAAACGGTCTGTTTTCGATTCGTGCAACAGTGATTGCGGGTGGCATCTTTACAATTCCGACATATCAGCCAGTCGGTCTCTATGCGGTTTCCATGTTGGTGGCATTTGTTGTTGCTCTTGGTCTAATGGTTACGCTAAGACTACCTGAAGAACAGGTTGTTGCTGTAGATGGACAAGACAAATCTCAATCCGTAAATGCCCAGGCAGCGGATACACCAACGACAGTGATGGCGCCTGTGGGAGGTAAGGTTATTTCTCTGGGAGAAGTGAAGGACGAAGTATTTGCTTCCGGCAAACTCGGGAAAGGCTTCGCTGTCGTGCCAGATAAGGATGATCTATACGCTCCTGTAAGTGGCACAGTCACGGCACTATACCCAACTCAACATGCTGTTGGGTTTACCTCTGATGGGGGCGCTGAAGTTCTCATTCATATCGGGATTGATACTGTTAAGCTAAATGGCAAGGGCTTCCACTTGAACCTCAAGCAGGGTCAGCACGTCAACCAGGGTGATCTATTGGGACATGCGGATTTTGATGCTATCCAGAAGCAAGGTTATGATGACACGGTGATTGTTGCACTCCTAAATTCTGGAGACTTTAACGATATTACAATAGACTTGCAGAATCAATCAGGAGATATTATGCGGATAGCACGTTAAGGGAGACGTATTGATGAAGATTCAAAGTATTATTAACGCAATTGAGTCGGCGACGGATCCGAATCATCGAATTCCAAGTACCACCATCGATCAGCTCATTATCGGAGATTCAGACCAGGATGCACATGGCATCGTGACATCCTTTATGGCCACGGTCGATGTTATCAATGCCGCCATTAGGCTTGGCGCGAATTTTATTATTACGCATGAGCCAACCTGGTTTGATGGTCATGATCGTGAATCACTTATGCAGGATGATCCGGTATATCAGGCGAAACGAGAGTTAATTGCCAAACATAACCTGGTAATCTACCGCTTCCATGATCATATGCATTTTGGCGGAGCTCACGACATGATTGTTGCAGGGGTCGCAAAGGAGTTAGGCTGGTCAGACTATTTATTGCCCGGTGACCCAGCCGGAAAAAATGTTCTTGAACGTGCAGAGACGCGATTTATGTTGCCAAAGACCACTTTAGCTGAAGTCCTTAATACAGTTCGTACACGATTGAAACTTGGTGGTGTTCGGTATATTGGTGACGTCAGTCAGCCAGTAGAAAACGTTGCAGCTCTAATCGGTGGCGCGACCCTGGGGTTGGGCGACGAATATAATCCAATCAAACAAATTCGTGACCAACGAATCGATCTAGTGATCAGTGGTGATATTGAAGAGTGGACTGTTCCAGCCTATATTCGAGATGCTAATAGGCTTGGTCATCCTTGCGCCATGTTGGTTATTGGCCATGAGCGAAGTGAGGAGTCTGGGATGAAGTGGTTGCCAGAATGGTTGGCTGACAAATTCAATCTTAAAGCCCAGTGGCTTGATGCTGGCGACCCATTTGAAAGAGTCTTATTTGAAACTACCAACAATAGTAAGTCGTTAAGGAGTAATTAAGCAATGAATTTTGGCTCAGTTGAGGCCGGTGGCACAAAGTTTGTGTGTGCTGTAGGTAACGAGCAAAACCAAGTTCTTGATTCTGTTCATTTTGCAACAACGAAACCAGACGAGACGTTAAGTAATGTCATTTCGTATTTTCGTATGCATCCGGTAGGGGCAATTGGATTAGCGAGTTTCGGACCGCTTGAGTTAAATCCGGCGCGTGCCCATTTCGGGTACATAACAGACACGCCTAAATCGGGATGGCGACAAACTGCCATCGCGCCAATTATCCATCAAGCGCTACATGTCCCTGTTTTCATCACAACTGACGTTAACGGTTCTGCTTTTGGTGAATATAAGGTTCGTCACCTCGATAAATCGGTAGCTTCGCTCGTATACTATACAGTTGGTACTGGAGTGGGTGCTGGAATTGTCCAAAATGGCAAATTCATAGGACGCTTAGGCCATCCAGAAATGGGACATGTCTTCGTCAAGAGGCATCCAGCCGATTTGAATTTTAAAGGCATATGCCCATTCCACGGAGACTGCCTAGAAGGCTTGATATCTGGTCCAAGTATTCAAGCACGTAAAGGTGTTCCCGGACAAAAGTTACAGTTAGAAGATCCGGTGTGGGAAGTAATCGGATACTACCTTTCGCAAGCCCTACTCCAAGTGACCTTAACTATACGCCCAGACAGTATTGTGATTGGTGGGGGCGTTGCAAGTCCTCAGTTGATTGCAAAGACAAGAGATTCATTTGCCAAGCTGCTAAATGGATATGTTCAGGTTCCACCGCTGGAGCAGTATACCTGGATTATTCACCTCGGTATTTGGGACATGAAATCGCATCTGGTCGGTCTGAAAGCAACGTTTGGAGCGTTGCGAATACTGACTGAGCGGAGAAGTTGGTGATCGATGCACCACGAACAGACCGACCCAGT
>NZ_BOLU01000054.1:0-2610 GCF_016861825.1 Lacticaseibacillus sp. 866-1
ATAATTTATGAGAGTATCTAGACCTTAATTGGTCTAGGTACTCTTTTTTTAAGCCGCCAGGTTGTGGGCTTTGGGGTTAAACCAGACACGCTCAAGGAAAATACGGTTGATAAAGTTATCCCAGTTTTTATAACGTAAGCACCCAATAACAGACCGGCTTTGATTGCCCCTTGCCGGGCAGTATGATTGCCTCATCAAATCTAAATTGGTGAGGTAATTTTATGGATGAGGAACCTGAGATTGTTCGGATCAAATTAGAGGATGACCAGCGACGGGCGCAACTGAGCACTGCCACCAAGGCCTTCCAAGTTAAGATCGACACCAACAAAACGGTTGTAGTGTATAACCATATCCAGGGCTATATCCTGGATGCCTTGATGAAGGCGGTGTTCGCTAATGCTCATTGATATCCACAAGCTCAGCGGCATTTATTTGATTTGCGGTAAGACCGACTTGCGTCGTGGTATTGAAGGCTTGGCTGGAGTTATCCAAGAGGAATATCATCTGGATCCGTACAGTCGGGCACTGTTTCTATTTTGCGGGACCCGCAAGGATCGGTTTAAGGCCCTATATTGGGCTGGCGATGGATTTATCCTGCTCTACAAGCGAATTGAAGATGGGCGGCTGCAATGGCCAACGACTCAAAATGAGGTTAAGAAACTCCACGCTAAGCAATTGGAGCGTCTTTTATCTGGTTGGGGACTGGAGTCGACGGTAAACCAATTTTGTCCACGAAATAATGGTAGAAAGTCCGCCGTACCAGTGGTACACTCGACCCAACATCAATGAAATGAGGGCTACGCCCATGGCCACTACGACAGAAGATCTGCTCAAACAGGCACTCGAGCAAAATCGGAAACTCATGAAACAAGTTCAGACGCTCACCGAGCAGGTCGCTTATTTAAATCGGAAACTCTACGGCTCCCATTCAGAAAAGATGACCGATCCTAATCAGTTTTCTCTTCTGGGAGATAACAGTGTTTTTACCGACCCAGAGCAGACTGGGCAACAAAGCGAAGAAATAGTCGTAGTAAAAGCTAAGCGCAAGCCGAAAAGCAGTCGCGGTGAATCAATCGATCCAAAATTGCCCATTGAGGAAACCGTGATCACTCGAGAAAGTGAGTTGTGCGATCATGGTCATCAACTGACTAAAGTTGGCAAGCATCTCGTGCGCGAAGTGGTCCACCACATACCAGGCAGATTGTATGTTGAGCGTCTCTTTGAAGAGACATATAAGTGTCCGGAATGTGAGCTTGAGGATGGTGTGAGTCACCTGTATCAAGGACAAGCGCCGCAGGCGTTGTTCCCGCACAGTCTCGCGACCTCGTCGCTAGTCGCTGAGTTACTCTACCAGAAATACGCGCTGGGTACGCCGCTTTACCGTCAGATATTAGAATGGCGCCGAGCGGGTCTTCTACTCAGTGAGACGACCATGACAAACTGGGTAATCAACGCGGCAGAAATCGTCAGACCAGTCTATGACCTGATGCACGAGTACCTCCTGTCAGAGCGGTTCCTGCAAGGCGATGAAACACCGTTCCAAGTGCTGAGAGAACCGGGCAAGTCAGCCAAGAGTAAATCGTACATTTGGGTAGAACGCAGCATTCGCCTCGCCGACCAGCAGGTCGTCTACTACGCTTATGGCAACACCCGCTCTGGTAAGTTCGCGCAGCGAATATACTCAGGCTATACTGGGGTCCTGCAGTGTGATGGCTATGCCGGATATAATCTTCTTGGCGACAGCGTCATCCGTGTTGGTTGTTGGGCGCATGTTCGGCGTAAATTCTACGACGACGCAGCGAAGGTCAAAGGCAAATTTACCAGCACGAAACCGCTAGAGCTGCTCAACCAGATGTTCCACCTTGAAACACAATGGGCGCTCTTATCACCGGCCGAGCGCCTGAAATGTCGACTGGCGAAACTAAAGCCTCTGATTGATCAGTTCTGGGCTTGGTGTGATCAGGCCGCGCCGGCGCGGAAATCGCGACTGGGCATCGCCCTGACCTACGCTTTGAATCAGCGGCGCATGCTCAATCGAGTCTTGGAGTTTGGCGAGATTGATTTGAGCAACAATGCTTCAGAGCGGAACATGAAGTCCTTCGTGATTGGGCGAAAGAACTGGCTGTTCGCCACCAGCCCAAAGGGCGCCGAAGCTAATACGATTTGGATGACGATCGTTGAGACTGCCAAAGCGAACGGACTGGATCCAAGAATTTACATAGAGCACCTTCTGCAAGAAATGTCACAGCTGTCTGCCTCACCAACGAGGAAACAAGCTGAGGCTTATTTACCTT
This sequence comes from Lacticaseibacillus sp. 866-1, assembly GCF_016861825.1. Taxonomy (NCBI): domain Bacteria; kingdom Bacillati; phylum Bacillota; class Bacilli; order Lactobacillales; family Lactobacillaceae; genus Lacticaseibacillus; species Lacticaseibacillus sp. 866-1. The sequence continues at coordinate 2,295 of NZ_BOLU01000054.1, forward strand.
GGAATCAGCATCTAAAGCCAGCAACCAGCGAAACCGCTTAAGCAATGAAGGGGCGCAATCCAAAAATAGGATTGCGCCCCTTCTTACTTTGCAAGACGGTCGGTTATTGGGTGCTTACTTTATAACCATAGGCAGTGTTCTTGATTTTCTTGATAAGACTGTTAATGCCTTCTAGAAAGCCATTTGAGTAGTCAAACCGCAAGGCGTTCAGGACCTGCTTCTTGTACTTTCGCAGCGAGGTAATTGATTGATCCATTCGGTTTTGAAGAGGCTTATAGGAGCTTAGAACCTGATCAAGAGCGACTGCGTCACGCGC
>NZ_BOLU01000055.1:0-2591 GCF_016861825.1 Lacticaseibacillus sp. 866-1
GCTTTCGTGATGGTTTTTGTCGACTCAACCTTAGCATATAGGCGCACCCAATGGGTGAAACACCAAAGCAGCGCAGTCCCGTGTGAATCGTGGGATTACGCTGCTTTTTTGAAATTCTATGAATAATCCAGGGTAACGTTTCAATTGTTTCTTCTGTTCAGCTAAGGCGCTATTGAAGTGGTCCGTCTCACTGCGGGTCTGCTGTTCAAGTTGGCGTTGAAGATCCTCCATCCCTAACTTCGCGGCAATTAATTGGCGCAGATGATTAATGATACTGTCCAATGACATTTGCTGAAGCTGCTTAATATGTGCAACATCCCACGCATAACTCGGAATATTCCAATCGCGTGCTTGATCAAACTGCTGCGCCTTCTGGTAAATCGCCTGGACCTCTGCATTCGTATGTGCCACTGCAACTTCTTCACCCATTGATACCGCCTCCTGAAAGCCAAAGACTAAACTCCTTGGCCAAATAATTGAGATACACGCTAATTATATTCATCGGTGCGACACATTATGTCGTAAAGAGCCAAATCGTCAAAGTCATTGAACTGTAACATTTCAAGAGACCTTTCACGGGCTTTTCGCATTTTCCCCACCGAAAGCCTACAATAAAGAGGCAAACTTTTGAGAAAGAGATGATCCTTTTGACGAAACGCTACAAAGGCTCCTGCACGACCATTCTGGTCGGCAAGAAAGCCAGCATTGATGGCTCGACCATGATCGCCCGCAACGAGGACGGCGCCGAGGCGCTGAACCCCGAGAAGTTCGTTTACGTGAAACCGGAAGACCAGCCGCGCCACTACCAGGCTGTGCTTTCCAAGTTCCACGTCGAGCTGCCGGACAACCCGCTCGGCTACACCTCCACCCCTGACGCGGTGGACGGCCACGGCATCTGGGCCGCCGCCGGCATCAACAGCGACAACGTGGCCATGACCGCCACCGAAACCATCACGACCAACTCCCGCGCTTTGGGCGTTGACCCGATGAATCCGGATGGCCTTGGCGAAGAAGACATCACCGCCATCGTGCTGCCGTACATCCACAGCGCCCGCGAAGGCGTGCAGCGCCTGGGCAAGCTGCTCGAGCAGTACGGGACCTACGAAACCAACGGTATCTGCTTCTCCGACAAGGACGAATGCTGGTACTTCGACAGCATCGCGGGCCATCACTGGGCCGCGGTTCGCATCCCCGACGACGCGTATGTCATCGCACCAAACCGCTTCAACATCGACCATTTTGACTTCGACTCCGACGACACCCTGTGCGCGCCGGACCTGAAGCAGCTCGTCGACGACAACCACCTGAACCCGGATCCTGAAGGCTACAACCTGCGCCACATCTTCGGCTCCTCAACCGTCAAGGACACGCGCTACAACAACCCGCGTGCCTGGTATGGCCAGAAGTACTTCAACCCGGAAATCGAGCAGAGCCCAATCGACCAGGACCTGCCGTTCATCTGCCGCACGGACAAGAAAATCTCCGTCGAAGACGTCAAGTTTGTGCTGAGCTCCCACTACGAAAACACTGACTTTGACCCTTACGGCACCACCAACACTGAGGGTCAAAAGAAGCTGTACCGGCCAATCGGCATCAATCGCAACCAGGAGCTGCACATTCTGCAGATCCGCAACGATGTGCCAAAGGAAATCGCGGGTATTCACTGGCTGGCATACGGCCCGAACACGTTCAACGCGGTCGTGCCATTTTATGCCAACGTCAACGACACCCCGGCCCAGTACAAGAACACCGGCGCCCACTACACGCAAGGCAGTCAGTACTGGCTGTCGTACCTGCTGGCGACGTTTGGCGACTACGACTTCCACCTGTTTGAGGACTTCGAGAACATTTTCGAGCAAAACACGGTGGGCGAATGCCGTCACATCCAGCTGGAAACCGACAAGGTCGCACTGGACAAGCCGGACACCACCGCTTACCTCACCGAGGTCAACGCCAAGCTCGCCGACGTCTCGTTCAACAACTCCAACAAGCTGCTGGGCCAGATGATCGAGCTCGCCGCCCCGCGGATGAAGCTGCAGTTTACGTTGCACGACTAAAAGTCAGAAATGCACAAAAGAAGGTCTGGACACTCAAAACACGAGTGTTCAGGCCTTCTTTTTTTCGTCATCTATTCATAATCCTGACCACAGTGCAACTATGCCGGATAAGTATTTCCTCATGCCAAATTGCTTGACACACTCACTGAATCACCAACAACTTGGTATAATTAGCAAGCCAGAAACTGACCAAATAACGAATGGAGGACTCGCAAATGGCCACCAAAAAGAAAGAGGTTCAGCTCAACATCCGCATCGACTCTGCACTGAAGACTGCTGGTCAGAAAGTTGCCAAAGAGTTGGGGATTGACCTAAACACTGCCGTCAATTTGTTTATCGCCGCCATGGTCAGAGCGCATCAGCTGCCTTTTGGACCCTCAACTCTTCCAAGTGAAACCCTCCTGGATTATTCATAGAATTTCAAAAAAGCAGCGTAATCCCACGATTCACACGGGACTGCGCTGCTTTGGTGTTTCACCCATTGGGTGCGCCTATATGCTAAGGTTGAGTCGACAAAAACCATCACGAAAGCGA
>NZ_BOLU01000056.1:0-2562 GCF_016861825.1 Lacticaseibacillus sp. 866-1
ACTGAATAGGTCGTGCGTCGAGCCGAAAACTGGGTCGGTCTGTTCGTGGTGCATCGATCACCAACTTCTCCGCTCAGTCAGTATTCGCAACGCTCCAAACGTTGCTTTCAGACCGGCCAGATGCGATTTCATGTCTCCAATACCGAGGTGAATAATCCAGGTGTATATAAGTAGTCAAGGTTGAGCTGGCTGGCCCTTCCCGCCAAGAAGCAGTCACCGTACTTCTTGGATTCAGGCGCCGCTGAAACCCAAATTGTCCTAGATGTACGATTGCCACTCGAATCAGATCGAGTGGCTTTTTTGTGCCCACCAAAATGACCAGAACCTGCCAAAAATACGGTCGGGTCCTGGTCATTTGGTCGCGAACATAAAAGTTTTGCCGCTGCGTAACCGGCTCACTCAGCCTTCAGGTCCAGCTGATAGAACCGACTCGCCCGGTCCGGAAATGCGTAGTCGCCGCCTAAATCCTCACGCCAACAGCGCGTAAAGCCTTGGCGCTCATAGAACCGGTGAGAGCGGTGCTCGGCCTCTGGCGTGTCTAACACCAGGCGCGTAAAGCCTTTTGCTACGGCCTCCTGAATCAGCACTTGATACAACTGCCAGCCCAGACTAGTCGGCCGACCGCGAAACTGGGGATAGACAAAGAACTTTTTGAGCACTGCAGTAGTTGACGTCAGCTTTAGCAGGCCAATACACCCGGTCACATGCCCCGCGTCATCTTTTGCAACCCAGAACCCGCCGCCAGACGCCAGATAATATTCCGGAATCGCGAACACGTCCGGCTGCTCAGCCATAGTGATTCCAAGCCGGGCCTCTGTGTCCTGGCAAAACAAAATGAGATCGACCAGTTCGGCAATTGTGTGCGGATCAGATTCAAATGCGGCAATCTGCATGATGCACCTCCAGACAATGGGAATGCCTGTTAGTTTAATCTTTATCGACCTCATCGTAAAGGCTTCATCTTTCAGCAAAAAGCCGGGATCAGTGCAATCTGCATCAAATCCCGGCAAGTGCGCCTAAGCGCGTCGCTTATCCAATTCTTAGCTTTGACGCCAAGCAAGCTTAGCGTCGACGGGCTTTGACGGACTGGCGAAAAGCCTTCATCTGCTTTTTACTGCCAAACATGCGGTCAATTTTTGCATTCTCCCGGGCCTTACCACGCATCTCAACGTTTTGGGCCTGTTCCTGCTTCAGCCGCTGGTAGCTGGCCAATCGGTCAGCACTAAGCGCTCCTCGGGCCACTGCGGCCTGTACTGCACACCCCGGCTCATGCTGGTGGGTGCAGTCGCTGAACCGGCAGTGCTGCGCCAGCGCCTGAATGTCTTCAAAGGTCGCGTCGACATCCGCTGCCAGCAGTCCGAGCTCGCGCATTCCCGGGGTGTCGATCACGATGCTGCCACTGGGTAACACCAGCAGCTGCCGCGCGGTAGTGGTATGGCGCCCGTGGCTATCGCTTGCGCGCACCGTTTGCGTCGCCAGGCTGGCCGTCCCCATCAAATGATTGATCAGCGTTGACTTGCCAACGCCAGACGAGCCGAGAAAAGCATACGTCAGCTGCGGCTGCATAAAGTTCTGCAGCTCACTGAGCCCTGACGGCTTGGTGGCATCGCACACTAGCACCTGCGCGGCGCCGCTGATTTCTGCCACTGAAGCCAGTTGCGCTGCTAAGTCAGTCGCCTGGTCCGCTTTGGTCAGCACGATCGCCGCCTGCGCGCCCGACGCTGTGGCCACTGCTAGATAGCGTTCAAGCCGACGCAGGTTAAAGTTCGCGTCTAGCGCCATGCACAGCAGCAGCCAGTCCACGTTAGCCGCGACCAGCTGCGGTTCGCTGCGCCGGCCGGCAGCCTTGCGCAGAAACACGGACGTCCGGTCATTCAGGCGCTCAATCGTGGCCATGTCGGCCTGATTTTCAGGCATCCTGACTTGGACCCAATCGCCAACCGTCGGAAAATCCTCGGCGTCCAGTGCGAGGTTGGCCATGCGACCGGCAACCTGCGCACGATACGGCCCAGCCTCAGTCATGATCATATACTGCTGATGACTGGTTTCAATCACGCGGGCAATCGAAAAGCCGCTCGCTAGTGCCTGCGCAGTATAATCGCCATAATTCTTAAAATTCAAAATTTCTGTCCTCCGTAATCCATGGAAGACTAAGCTTTGTAGTCCTCCGGTGTCTGGTCGACGCCCGCTACAATGCTCAACATAAGCACACATCCCTTCTGATAACGACCATTCAATGGCCTGGCGCTATTGTACCAGAACTGCAGCTGCCAAGCGAAAAGAAAAAACATCGCAGTTTCTTGAAACTTTCTAGAAACTGCGAAGCGGCAAACAAGGTTTAAGGCACGCAAAGGACACCATTTCTCTCAAAATGGTGTCCCCTGCCACCAGGTTTAACCCTGGTGGCTTTTATCGCAGGGTTGCCCCCGCCTGCTATCCTCGCTGCGTCGCCGCTTTGAGTCGCTTTATTAAGTTAGGAAAGTGATAGCAGCATCCTGTCATGCGTCCTGGAAGGACCCTGCGCTTCTAACGCAGTCTTCATAGCCTAACAGATCTGAAGGC
>NZ_BOLU01000057.1:0-2470 GCF_016861825.1 Lacticaseibacillus sp. 866-1
TATACGGTAGTAGTACCGGATGGTTATGTACTGGTCACTCCGCAAAAAGATGTTCAGGATAATAAAGTTAACTATACGTTTACGCCAGGCAACGATAATAAGCTGATTCACCTGACCCACAAGACGACAGATTCAACGCTGACAACAACGCGGACTATCGTCTATGAGATTAATGGTAAGAAGGTTGATACACCAGCGCCAGTCGTACAGGACACGACGTGGACGATTACTACGGATATGGTAACGGGAGCTATTACTGCTGCAAAGCCGAAGAACAACTATGCAGCAGTAACGACACCAGCATTGGCAGGATATATACCCGATAAGAAGACGGTAGACGAAGAGACGCCGAAATTAACGCTGGTATCTGGTTCGCCAGTAAATGAAACTGTATTCGTAAACTACACGCCTGAAGCTGATGAGCTTCAAGTTACTTATGTGGAGATTGATGAGTTTGGCAATCCAAGACAAGATCAATTGATTAAGACGGAGATGGTTGCTGGTAAGACAGGTGAACTTGTTTCATTCACACCAACTGTTCCTAAAGGTTATATTGCATCTAACTTTGTACCTGGCGAACCAATCACCTATACACTTACGCCATCAGCGGACGGTCTAATTCTCTACTTGTATCGCGACTACGGGAGTGGTAATGGTGGTGGCAACCCGCCGACAGACAACGGTGGCAACCCGCCAACGAACAACGATGGCAATCCGCCAACGAACAACAATGGCAATCCGCCAACGAACAACAATGGCAACCCGCCAACGAACAACGATGGCAATCCGCCAACGAACAACGATGGCAACCCGCCAATGAACAACAATGGTAACCCGCCAACGAACAACGATGGCAATCCGCCAACGAACAACGATGGCAACCCGCCAACGAACAACGATGGCAATCCGCCAACGAACAACGATGGCAATCCGCCAACGAACAACGATGGCAACCCGCCAACAGACAACGGTGGCAACCCGCCGACGAACAACGGTGGCAACCCGCCAACGAACAACGATGGCAACCCACCAACAGATAACGGTGGCAACCCACCGACAAACAACGAAGGTGGCAATCCGCCAATCAACGGCGGCGGCACCACACCGGGCAACCCAGGTGATACCCCAACCAATGAAGGTGGCAACCCTACCAGACTAAAGCTGCCTCGGACAGATAATGAGACGCCTACTGGTAACGAAACGCCGATTAACAACGAGACCCCAACTGGTAACGGGACTCCTGCTGGCAAGACCAGCAACAGGAGAACGTTGCCTAAGACTGGTAACGAAAGTCCTCAATTTTCAAGTCAAGTGCAACGATGATAACGAATCCTTGATAGTGGTCTAGGTTGTTAAGCCATGCGTCGGTAGTAATCGCATGGTCGAAGATAGTTCAGAATACGTCTGGGACGATGGTTCAGTGCTGATTGGACTGCTTGGATCTCAACCAGCGTAACGTCCCTGAGAGACTTTCCCTTCGGGAAGTACTCCCTGAGTAGTCCGTTGGTGTTCTCGTTAGTGCCGCGCTCCCAAGGCGAGTATGGATGAGCAAAATAGATCTGGGTTCCAACGATCTCCGACAGCTTGGCGAACTCGGAACCATTGTCAAACGTGACACTCTCAAACTCCTTGGCACCGTAATCGTTGATCGTGTCCTGCAAGGCTTTAAGGCAGGTGTCCGCATGATAGTCAGGTATCTTAACGATGATTTCAGTTCGGCTGTACCGTTCTGTGAGCGTCATCAGCGCTGGCTCATCAGCCGAACGAATACCTTTGACCAAGTCGCCTTCCCAATGTCCCACGCCTGTACGGTCATTCACGGCCGCAGGACGCAGCTCGATTGAGTCGCCGTATATCTTCTTGTTCTTGCGTTTGTGGGCGTTCTTATAGCCTTTGACGCGGCGTCGGAGCTTCTTGGGGAGTGTCATGTTGTCTAGTTCAAGCAGCCCGGCATCGATGTAGCGGTACACGGTAGTCGTTGAAGGGCAAGACTTACCCTGGTCGCGATAGAAGTGTACGAAACTATCAACGCTGTGCACGCGAGGCTTGCGGGTAAGCTCCTTGGTGAGAGCTTTGAAGAACGCACGGCCGGTTTTGAGAAAGGCGTGGTGTCCGGTTCTGTCGCGTTTGCGGTCGTGTATGGCTTGGGCAGTTTCCGCAAGATAGACTTGATGCGAGTGACGCTTCGAGTCGAGCTGAGTTACAGATCCACGCGTGATTTCCCGTGAGATTGTCGCTTTACTGCGATGAAGCTTCTGTGCAATCACGGTCGCGGTGTCACCAGTAGCCCGAAGGGCCTGAATTGTAGCACGGTCGCTAAGACTGAGTTGTTGGTAGTGCTTGTGAGTGTTAATCTGAGAGTGGGTCATGAAGATTCCTGCTTTCTTGTCTGGTTGCACTAACAAGAATAGGTCTTCATGGCCTTTTTGGTCTAGTCGCTAAGGTGTTGCACTTGAATTGTAAACTGGGG
>NZ_BOLU01000058.1:0-2334 GCF_016861825.1 Lacticaseibacillus sp. 866-1
CGGCGTAAGCACCTAATAACAGACCGGATATGAATGCCAGCTTCTGGGCGATATGATTGCCTCATCAAATATGGTGAGGTGATTTTTATTGGATGAGAAGCCAGAGATTGTTCGCATCAAATTGGAAGAGAATCAACGCCGGCAGACTCAGAGCGTGCCGACTAAGGCGTTCCAGGTCAGGATTGGTGACAATAAGACCGTGGTGGTCTATGGCCGGATTCAAGGTTACATTCTTGACGCCCTACTGAAAGCCGTGTTCAACGATGCTCATTGATGTGCGTAGACTAAGCGGCATTTATCTGATCTGTGGCAAGACCGACTTGCGTCGCGGCATCGATGGTTTGGCTGGCGTGATCAAGGAAGAATATCAACTTGACCCATACAGTCGAGTGCTATTTCTATTCTGTGGCACACGCAAGGATCGGTTCAAAGCCCTCTACTGGGCTGGTGATGGATTCATACTGCTCTATAAGCGGATCGAAGACGGCCGACTTCAGTGGCCAACGACCCAAAGTGAGGTGAAAAAGCTACACGCAAAACAACTAGAACGGCTGTTATCGGGCTGGGGACTGGAGTCCACAGTTCGGCCTTACTGTCCACAAAGACAGACGCCGAATTCTGGTAAAGTGTCCACTAAATAAAGCTAGGAAGCCTGTCGTTTCAGTGGTACACTCAGCCCATCTTGATGAATTGAGGTCCACGCCGATGGCGAAAACGACTGAAGAATTACTCGAGCAGGCGCTCGAGCAAAATAGCGAACTGACCAAACAGGTTGGGAGTCTGACTGACCAAATTCAGGCCCTGACGGAACAGGTCGCATATTTAACTCGGAAACTCTACGGGTCTCATTCAGAGAAGCTGGTTGATCCGAATCAGCTTTCTCTGTTGGAGGACAGTAGTGTTTTTACGGACCCAGAGCAGACTGGGGAACAAAGCGAAGAAGCAGTCGTAACGTCAACCCAGCGTAAAGCTAAACGGCGCCGCGTTGAAACCATTGATGTCAATCTACCGGTTGAAGAAACGGTTATTGAGCGCGAACGCAGCGTTTGCGAACATGGACATCAGCTGATAAAGGTCGGCAAACACTTTGTTCGCCAGGTCGTGCAACACATTCCAGGTAGACTCTATGTTGAGAACATTTATGAAGCGACATACAAGTGCGCTGACTGTGAACAATCCGATGGCGTCTCTCACCTGTATCAAGGCCAGGCGCCGCAGGCGTTGTTTCCTCACAGCGAGGCAACCCCATCATTAGTCGCCGAGGTGCTTCATCAGAAATATACTCTGGGGACCCCACTCTACCGCCAGAAATTGGAGTGGGCGCGTGCTGGCCTGATCGTCAGCGAAACAACGATGGCCAACTGGGTCATTAACGCCGCAGAAATCGTCAGACCAGTTTATGATCTAATGCATGAACATCTCTTATCGCAGCGATTTCTTCAGGGTGATGAAACACCATTCCAAGTGTTAAGAGAACCTGGCAAGTCTGCCAGGAGCAAGTCTTACATCTGGGTCGAGCGCAGTATTCGTCTCGCCGACCAGCAGGTCGTCTACTACGCATATGGCAATACCCGTTCCGGTAAGTTCGCCCAGCAAATTTACTCAGGTTATACGGGTGTCCTGCAGTGTGATGGCTACGCCGGTTATAATCTCCTCGGCGACAGCGTCATCCGGGTTGGTTGTTGGGCCCACGTAAGACGCAAGTTCTACGATGACGCCGTGAAGGTCAAAGGTAAGTTCACTCGCACGAAGCCTTTAGAGCTGCTCAACCAGATGTTCCATTTGGAAGAACAGTGGCGCCTTCTCTCGCCAGAGGAGCGTCTGAAGTGTCGACAGACCGACCTGAAACCGCTGATCGATCAGTTCTGGGCATGGTGTGAACAAGCCGCTCCAGCGCCAAAGTCGCGATTGGGCGTCGCTTTGACCTACGCCTTGAATCAGCGCCAAATGCTCAACCGTGTCTTGGAGTTTGGCGAGATCGATCTGAGTAATAACGCTTCAGAGCGAAACATGAAGTCCTTCGTGATCGGTCGCAAGAACTGGTTGTTTGCGACGAGCCCGAAGGGTGCCGAGGCCAACGCCATCTGGATGACGATTGTTGAGACCGCAAAGGCCAACGGACTGGATCCAAGAACTTACATCGAACGTCTTCTGCACGAGCTGTCGCAGCTTCCCACTTCTCCTACGAGAGAACAAGCTGAGTCTTATTTACCTTGGAATCAGTATCTGAAGCCATCAAAACAAGAGATTGCTTGAACAACGAAGGGGCGTAATCCGAGAATGCGGATTACGCCCTTTCTTAGTTTGCCAGGCGGTCGGTTATTGGGTGCTTAC
>NZ_BOLU01000059.1:0-2292 GCF_016861825.1 Lacticaseibacillus sp. 866-1
ACCGTATTTTCCTTGAGCGTGTCTGGTTTAACCCCAAAGCCCACAACCTGGCGGCTTAAAAAAAGAGTACCTAGACCAATTAAGGTCTAGATACTCTCATAAATTATGTTCAACTTCACTTGACGAAGAGCCAATTTTGGCCGCTCTCTTTAGCGGCCTTTCTTATCGGGAAATACCAATGAATTCAGTGTATACTTTCTCTGAAAAGACACTAGTCATCCTTCACCACAAAGCCAAATGGTCGGGTTAGTCCTCTCGAAATAATTGTTAACCGTATATGTAAATGACCCGAATTTGGTACACATCTTATGGAAAACTAAGCTGTCGCCGAACCAGCGTCAACGAGACAATAGAACTTGAAACCACATGGGGGAAGATAAAATGAAAGCTACGTTCAATCACGGCAATGCTACCGTAGAGTTTGACGGTACAACCTTTTCATATTCAGGGGAGGATCGAAGTATTCATTCTCTTTTGATTCAGGAACTGCCACGGTTTGATTCTGATCCTGCTAAAGCATTTTCCAAAGGAACTCTGCACATCTATCGAGGAAATGAAAAAATAGCAGATATTCCCTTCACCGCAAATGATGTTGATGAGATTAACAAAGTGCTGTCAGCTGTAAACACTGTTGTCTTTAACTATGCTAACAAAAATGTGGACGTTAAAAATCCTGATTCCGTCTTCGTCCAAGGTGGCCTTAAAATTAGTAACTCAGTCTTTTGGGTTCCAGCTTTGTTCAATATTGCGTCAACCACAGTACCCACTGATGAGGTCTTACATATTGCATTAAAGGGTGCTTTCAAAGAATACTTGATCGTTAGCGATAAAACGCTATATATACTAAAAGATGGTTACATGACTGGTCACCTGATTGGTCAGGGATCCTTCGTGATGCCGCTCAGCTCGGTGACAAATACCTCAGTGGACTTTCATCTGATGTCAGGGTATTTTTCAGTTGCCACAGCAGGCATGGAAAATACTCGCAAAAACTTCTGGTCCAGTGATAAAGACATGGATCCTGCCAAAGCACCTAACACAATATCCCTAAATGCGGCCAATAAAGATGATTTTGTAAAAGCAATGCAAATTATTAATACCCAATTGATTCCTAAAGCAACACAGTCAACGTCTCAAAGAACTATTACAATGACGGCATTGGATCCGGCAACAGAAATCCGAAAATTCAAAGGACTACTCGATGATGGCATCATTACTCAGGAAGAGTTCGATGCAAAGAAAAAGGCCTTACTCGGCCTTTAACGGATCAATCCTAGAACATTCTACAGGTATTTAGATAGCAAACAGTTTTATCAGATCGCCCTTGAGAAATTCATTACGTCGGTCAATATCTTCGGTGGTCCAGCTTGTCTTTGAGTCCCATGTCTCACCCTTTTCAGCATTCAGAATAGACTCATTAAGTGCCAAGGGAGTCCTAAGGCCTGAGTAATCAGCTTTCTCTGTTGATCTATAGTTCACTTTGTCAGTGAAACTATGATCACTCATCTCGGCGTTGTAGCCAGTTAACGTGAGATTCCCAATCTTATGCAAATACGCCTGTTGAACATCAGCAACATCATCTGGGGCTTCAGGTGAAATCATCTCTGGCCAACCATTTTTGAGATTCTGCGTCTCCGGCATAATGTGCTCAATTGACCAGATGGGTAATTTACGTCCAGAACCAGTCCCCTTAACTTGATCGAGGTTATCAGGATTCTGCTTATTGAAGAAATGATCGTGCTCTCTCTCAAAAGCAATTAGCATGAACCTCACAGTTGCCGGAGAGACATCGTAGACGCCAGAATCAAGTGCCAAACTAAATTGTTTATCGCTTGGCGCAATCGAACCAAGGATTGTTTTCACTTTTTCAGACAGATCATCCCAATGACCAGTGTCTCGCATTAAGTGAGAAATTTCGATGGTTTTGGCCCTAATGTTCGATGCCTTTGGCCAAGATACTATGTTTCTCCTCACGTAAAAGTTAATCAAATATTTTAATGTATCTTCAACACAGGTGACCTCAATCTTATCTTCATGGAAGGCCTTCAGCATTACAATCATCAACGGATATGCTTGAGTGGGGTCCAACTTTTTTAAGCTACACAGCTCAGATTCCACTGCATCTGGCAAAGTAATCGTGGGATCGGGATCTAATAACGGCCTCAATTTTCAAGTCAAGTGCAACGATGATAACGAATCCTTGATAGTGGTCTAGGTTGTTAAGCCATGCGTCGGTAGTAATCGCATGGTCGAAGATAGTTCAGAATACGTCTGGGACGATGGTTCAGTGCT
>NZ_BOLU01000060.1:0-2069 GCF_016861825.1 Lacticaseibacillus sp. 866-1
GCTTTCGTGATGGTTTTTGTCGACTCAACCTTAGCATATAGGCGCACCCAATGGGTGAAACACCAAAGCAGCGCAGTCCCGTGTGAATCGTGGGATTACGCTGCTTTTTTGAAATTCTATGAATAATCCAGGTATATACTGTGACGCAAGTTGACCCTGGCGTCTACAATATCAGCGAAAACATCACAGATCGCCCCATCAAGTTCTCCCAGCAGCTGGTGGTTGGCAACAAACGCGCCGCAATGATCGATGCCGGGTTCGGCATTGACCGCGATCTGCTGACGGAAATTCGTAAAATTACCCAACTTCCGGTCATCTGCCTGTTGACGCACGGTGACCCCGACCATACCGGCGGGGCAGAGCTATTCGATCAGGTGTACATGAATCCCGCCGACGACAAGGTGATGAAAGCTAGTTTTGATCCCCGTTTCCGCCTCCATGCCATCGATGTGGCCAGTGGGCATAATGAAGCGTTAGTCAATCATATGAAGGCCGAAGAACCGCAAGCCGCCAGTCTTGATTACCAGCCAGTCAAAGGGGGCGACACCTTCGACCTTGGCGGCACCACGTTGACCGCATTAGCTCTGCCAGGCCACTCTGCTGGCAGCATGGTGTTCGTCGATGCTGACCGCCACTTGGGTTTTACCGGCGACAGCCTGGCCACCCTGACCATGAGTGAGCTTTACGATGCGCGCTGTGCCTCGCTCACTGTGTGGGCTCAGGGTTTAGCTAAGCTTCAACACGTGGTGGGGGATGACGCGCAGCTATACAGTGGTCACCGCGTTGACGCGTTTCCGCCGCACGTGCTGAGTACTTTGCTTCAAGGCGTCGCCGACATCAAGGCGGGCGGCGACCAGACCGACACGCCGATCACGCAGATGCCGACCGGACCGGTCACCGATAGTGACACCATGCACCCGCGCACCCACCAAATCGCTGGCACGCCGTTTGTGATTATGTATAATTCACTCAACATTTAGGAGGTTTTTGTGATGACTGATAAAAAATTCTATGATACCCCGTTGGACCAACCCGATAAGCAAGCGCTCGCCGACCGAGCCGAGATCCGCGAACTGCTCGAGTACGAGCGTTACACGCGGGACAACGGGTTGTATGCCCAAGAAGCAGCCTGCTACAGTGATGACGCCCTGATTCACGTCTCCTGGTATGACGGCCCGGCAAAGGGTTACTTTGAAAAATTGGCGCAGGCCAACGGCGGCGGGTCGAAGCACAAAATCAATTACACTACCGTCTGGGTCAATGGCAGCAAGGCCATCGGTGAAATGACAGTGATGATGTTGTCGCCGCGCATCAAGCTGAATGGACAGGCCGTTGATCTGCACTCCTACGCACGCATTTTCACCCGGCTGGAGAAGCAAAACGGGGTCTGGAAGATTCTGTCCGGCGATTGCATTTACGAACGCGACGAGTTGGTCCCGGTCGTCCCTGGCCAGCCTATTCAGATCGACACGCAGGAGTTGGCTTCATACCGCGAAAGCTACCAGGGCTTGTGCTACGTCCTGGCCCGGACCGGCCTCAAGAGCAGTGCAGATCTGCCAGGCGACGACAAGCCTGAGACAGTCGAGAAAGTTTACGCAGACGCCAGCAACTGGTTCTTCGCGTAGGTTGCAAGAGAATAAGAAGGTACTACGGCGCGAGAACCTCCCTCGCGGGATCACCAGCATTCCCATCACGTTCCATTAAGCGGTAACTAAATTCATTTAATAACAAAGCTCTCCCCATGTCTGCAGAAGTACGCAAACGTGAGGAGCGCTGTTTAATTTAATTCCGCAAGATGGGTAGGGGGATGGTGCTACACCGCCGCTTCCATCAGCCAGTCGTGCTGTGGGTCGCTGCCGACGACAAAGGCGTGCTCGCCGACTTTGTGGAAGCCGCGTGCGGCGTAAAAGGCCTTGGCCGGCTCGTTATGTTCCCTCAATTTTCAAGTCAAGTGCAACGATGATAACGAATCCTTGATAGTGGTCTAGGTTGTTAAGCCATGCGTCGGTAGTAATCGCATGGTCGAAGATAGTTCAGAATACGTCTGGGACGATGGTTCAGTGCTGATT
>NZ_BOLU01000061.1:0-1742 GCF_016861825.1 Lacticaseibacillus sp. 866-1
TAAAGTTGTCTTTTGGACAAGGTAGTCCTTTGAAAACTGAACAAAGTTTCGTAAATGTGATAGGGCTTTTCAATGAAAGTTGAAAAGAATTAATTAACATGAGCGAAGTCAATTCGCAATAAACAACAAATCGAGCTATTCAAATAACTCATTTTATATGAGAGTTTGATCCTGGCTCAGGATGAACGCTGGCGGCGTGCCTAATACATGCAAGTCGAACGAGGTTTTGACGAATGAACGATGTGCTTGCACGGAGTGATTTTGTTAACACCGAGTGGCGGACGGGTGAGTAACACGTGGGTAACCTGCCCTTAAGTGGGGGATAACATTTGGAAACAGATGCTAATACCGCATAAACCCAAGGATCACATGGTCTTTGGTTGAAAGATGGCGCAAGCTATCGCTTTTGGATGGACCCGCGGCGTATTAGCTAGTTGGTAAGGTAACGGCCTACCAAGGCAATGATACGTAGCCGAACTGAGAGGTTGATCGGCCACAATGGGACTGAGACACGGCCCATACTCCTACGGGAGGCAGCAGTAGGGAATCTTCCACAATGGACGCAAGTCTGATGGAGCAACGCCGCGTGAGTGAAGAAGGCTTTCGGGTCGTAAAACTCTGTTGTTGGAGAAGAACACGTTTGAGAGTAACTGTTCAGACGTTGACGGTATCCAACCAGAAAGCCACGGCTAACTACGTGCCAGCAGCCGCGGTAATACGTAGGTGGCAAGCGTTATCCGGATTTATTGGGCGTAAAGCGAGCGCAGGCGGTTTCTTAAGTCTGATGTGAAAGCCTTCGGCTTAACCGAAGAAGTGCATCGGAAACTGGGAAACTTGAGTGCAGAAGAGGACAGTGGAACTCCATGTGTAGCGGTGAAATGCGTAGATATATGGAAGAACACCAGTGGCGAAGGCGGCTGTCTGGTCTGTAACTGACGCTGAGGCTCGAAAGCATGGGTAGCGAACAGGATTAGATACCCTGGTAGTCCATGCCGTAAACGATGAATGCTAGGTGTTGGAGGGTTTCCGCCCTTCAGTGCCGCAGCTAACGCATTAAGCATTCCGCCTGGGGAGTACGACCGCAAGGTTGAAACTCAAAGGAATTGACGGGGGCCCGCACAAGCGGTGGAGCATGTGGTTTAATTCGACGCAACGCGAAGAACCTTACCAGGTCTTGACATCCTATGCCAACCTGAGAGATCAGGCGTTCCCTTCGGGGACATAGTGACAGGTGGTGCATGGTTGTCGTCAGCTCGTGTCGTGAGATGTTGGGTTAAGTCCCGCAACGAGCGCAACCCTTATGACTAGTTGCCAGCATTCAGTTGGGCACTCTAGTAAGACTGCCGGTGACAAACCGGAGGAAGGTGGGGACGACGTCAAATCATCATGCCCCTTATGACCTGGGCTACACACGTGCTACAATGGCCGGTACAACGAGTTGCGAACCCGCGAGGGTAAGCTAATCTCTTAAAGCCGGTCTCAGTTCGGACTGCAGGCTGCAACTCGCCTGCACGAAGTCGGAATCGCTAGTAATCGCGGATCAGCATGCCGCGGTGAATACGTTCCCGGGCCTTGTACACACCGCCCGTCACACCATGAGAGTTTGTAACACCCGAAGCCGGTGGGGTAACCTTTCGAGGAGCTAGCCGTCTAAGGTGGGACAGATGATTAGGGTGAAGTCGTAACAAGGTAGCCGTAGGAGAACCTGCGGCTGGATCACCTCCTTTCTAAGGATAGATGCG
>NZ_BOLU01000062.1:0-1011 GCF_016861825.1 Lacticaseibacillus sp. 866-1
CCTCGCTTTCGTGATGGTTTTTGTCGACTCAACCTTAGCATATAGGCGCACCCAATGGGTGAAACACCAAAGCAGCGCAGTCCCGTGTGAATCGTGGGATTACGCTGCTTTTTTGAAATTCTATGAATAATCCAGGAAGATCACTGTTAAGCATGGTGATGGCAGTGACGAGACTGTGACGACGGTATGGAATGGTAACGATGGGGCAACTCCAGTTATCAGTCAGACCGGTAAGGATAACGGTGACGGAACAACCACTTATGACGTGACGGCCAACGGGAAACCAGCCGGGACGATCACGATCAAGAATGGTAAAGACGGCGCAGATGCGAAGACGCCATCAGTTCGCGACGGCAAAGACGGTAAGGTTGAATTCTACCTTCCAGGGACCAAAGGCGATGGCAGCGATGATACCGTCTTAGGTTCGATCGAACCACCAAAGGATGGAGATACGATCACGGCAACGCCAGTTGCTGGCGACGATACTCATCCAAACGGTGGGACTAAGATCACTGTTAAGCATGGTGATGGCAGTGACGACACTGTGACGACGGTATGGAATGGTAACGATGGGGCAACTCCAGTTATCAGTCAGACCGGTAAGGATAACGGTGACGGAACAACCACTTATGACGTGACGGCTAACGGGAAACCAGCCGGGACGATCACAATCAAGAATGGTAAAGACGGTGCGGATGCGAAGACGCCATCAGTTCGCGACGGCAAAGACGGTAAGGTTGAATTCTACCTTCCAGGGACCAAAGGCGATGGCAGCGATGATACTGTCTTAGGTTCGATCGAACCACCAAAGGATGGAGATACGATCACGGCAACGCCAGTTGCTGGCGACGATACTCATCCAAACGGTGGGACTAAGATCCTGGATTATTCACCTCGGTATTTGGGACATGAAATCGCATCTGGTCGGTCTGAAAGCAACGTTTGGAGCGTTGCGAATACTGACTGAGCGGAGAAGTTGGTGATCGATGCACCACGAACAGACCGACCCAG